>DASYHR010000943.1:0-1568 GCA_035998385.1 Dyadobacter sp.
AATAGCCTGTTGCGCCACCCTTTTAGATCCTCCAAGGGCGGCAGCAGCCAGTTTAATCCGGCCGATATTCAAGATATTAACGGCAATTTTAAATCCGTTTCCTCTGTCAGAAAGCATGTTCTCAACAGGAACGAGGCAGTCGTTGAAGAAGATTTGTCGCGTGTCAGAGCCTTTGATACCCATCTTATGCTCCGGCTCATTCATGGTCATACCACTTACACTTTTGTCGAGTATAAAGGCAGTAAGATTTTTATCAGTTTGTCCGTTTTCTTCAATTTTGGCAAATACAATAAACACATCAGCGAATCCACCGTTGGTGATCCACATTTTTTGTCCATTGATATTATAATTTTTCCCGTCTGCTGTAAGAATTGCCTTTGTTTTGCCTGAATTGGCATCGGAGCCCGAATCCGGCTCGGTAAGGCAATAGGCAGCTTTCCATTCTCCGGAAGCCAGCTTGGGAAGGTACTTTTGCTTTTGCTCTTCATTACCATAATACAGGATAGGTAATGTGCCAATACCAGTATGGGCAGAAAGCGCAACTGAGAACGAATTACCGGCTCCCGTTGCCTCAGCGACAAGCATGGATGTGTTGAAGTCCATGCCAAACCCACCGTATGACTCAGGTACGACGGTACCTAATAAGCCCAGTTCACCTGCTTTGTCCATCAGTGAGTTAATTAATGCAGGACTTTTTGCCTGATCAATTTCGTCAAGACGTGGCCATACTTCAGTTCTCAAAAAATCCCGGCAGGTATCAGCGATCATTTTTTGCTCCTCGGTGAATTCCTCCGGAATAAAAATCTGTGATGCAGGTGTCTCCCTGATCAGGAATTCGCCTCCTTTAGTTGAAACTTTCTTATTTTCTGCAGTGGCCATGGTAAAGGAAATTAAGTTTAAAACAAAAGGTATGCTTGCATACTAATTGTGATCATGCAAATATATTACTAAATTATTATGCAAGCATACTATATTGAGAAAAATTTAAATCCCGCGGCAGTGAGCCGCAGGAAGCTATTTCTTGAATATCCTGAATTGTTTCAGAAGCTCACCATTGTTCTCTATTTGGAGGAAATAGATGCCTGAACTGATCTGCATCGCCGTCAGATTGATGTTGGCGAGGTTGTCTGTATGATTGACATATGTCGATGGAATCGGAAATCTTTGCCCTGATACATTGATCAGATGGTACCGGAGATCAGCTTCGGGTAATTCCTCGGGAAGTTTAATGTTCAGAACGGTTTCTACCGGATTAGGGTAATAATTCCATTCCTGAATATCTCTTGTGATATTGATTGA
This sequence comes from Dyadobacter sp., assembly GCA_035998385.1. Taxonomy (GTDB): domain Bacteria; phylum Bacteroidota; class Bacteroidia; order Cytophagales; family Spirosomataceae; genus Dyadobacter. The sequence goes on from DASYHR010000943.1 coordinate 1,300, forward strand.
ATCACCGTAAGAAATGCCGAACTGCATCGTATTCGAAACAACAGAAGCATCCTTATTTGTAGCAGTAACTGTTAACGTATATCTGCCCGGAAAAGGGGTAAATCCACCTTCCTTCTCGAAGAGCGCGTAGGGGAATTTCATGGTTCTGGAAGATACATTAACAGGTCCTTTCAAGTCAAAAACAACCTGATCGTAATCGAAATTACCGTAGGCGAAAATGTTGATCAGCGGTGGCATATTCTTAAGTTCTAATACATCGTCATGCTGTA
>DASYHR010000953.1:0-9897 GCA_035998385.1 Dyadobacter sp.
CGAAGCTTATATTGGTATGGCGATATCTTGTTCACAAATCGTTCCCTATACGGATCAGCCAAGGGACATCCGTGCAGCCAGGCGTGCAGATGCAGTCATGAACAGGATGTTTATTGAACCTGCACTTGGATTGGGGTATCCATCGGATGTATTTCCGTTTTTAAACGGAATTAAAAAGTACATGTTACCGGGCGACGCTGAAGCTTTGCAGTTCGATTTCGATTTTACAGGTATCCAAAACTACTTCAGCATCACTGTAAAACACAGCTACCTTGTACCGGTTTTATGGCTAAAAGAGGTACCTGCAACGTTGCGAAATGTGCCGGTCACCGCCATGGGGTGGGAAATCGATACGGATGGAGCATATAAAATATTGAAACAGTTTTCATCTTATACCGGTATCCGGGATATCATCGTATCCGAAAGTGGTGCGGCGTTTGAAGATCAATTGATTAACGGTGAGATCAATGATCAGAACAGGGTTGATTACTTTAAACTTTATCTGAAACAAATCCTTCGTGCAAAAAATGAAGGCATCAATGTAAAAGGTTATCTGGTATGGTCGTTGATGGACAACTTTGAATGGGCAGAGGGATACAGAGCCAGATTCGGACTTGTGCACGTTGATTTTGAAACACAACAACGTACTGTAAAGGCTTCCGGGAAGTGGTTTAGGGAGTTTTTAAAAGCTTGATTACGACTTGTTGACTTGTTTTTTAAACTGAAGTTGAGGAAGTCAACTTTTGTTTTGCGTATCGTGGCCGGAACTCGGAAGCCGGCCACGATTCTCAAATTTTTAAAATATCCTTTGCTTCATCCTCAGAATAGTAGGGGCCCAGTTCCGCCTCTTCGATCATTTTCTGAGCCTGATTTTCAGTAACTTCTTTACGGCGGTCCGGAGCTTCTTCCGACTGGCTTTCGGTTAGTTGAACCGAGCCATTGGCTACCAATTCAGCAAGGAGTTGTCTCACATGCCCTTCTGTTTCCTCATTCAATATTTTGATTTTGAAAGTTTTCATTTTGCGTATATGCTGGTGATGCGGCAAGCTTATCAAAAATCATTCCGACATTCCGTGTTTTAGTATACACCGTGAATAATTTTCAGATATTTTTTTAACGCGTGCAACTTCCGATATTGTTTTCTCATCATTGGGAAAACAAATCTATTCAGATCATGAAAATAAAATCGCTACTACTTTTTACGATGCTGACCCTTGTTGCATTCATCAGCATTGCACAATCTTCTGAAGACCAGCCTTACGTAAGCAAATCATTTAACAACAAGTCTTTGAGCGCTTTGGTGGTAGAAACTTCCGGAGGTTCTATCAATGTAAAAGGAGAACAAAAAAACGGGTTTTTGGTGGAAATGTTCGTACGTCCTAATAACTGGAATGGCAAAAGTCAATTGACAAAAGAGGAAATTGAGGACCGTCTGGAGGATTATGATATACTGATCGGAACGGAAGGTAATAAAGTAGTAGCGACAGCAAAGAGGAAAAACGGAACCAAATGGGATAATCAAAAAAGCATCTCTATAAGTTTTAAAATAGCTGCTCCGCGTAACATTTCGACTAATTTGAAAACCAGTGGCGGGAGTATCCGCATTGCCTCGCTTACCGGTGACCAAACCTTCACAACCAGCGGAGGAAGTTTGAAAGTAGATGATCTGGAAGGTAATATTACCGGTAAGACATCCGGAGGTAGTATTGAAGTGAGCAATTGCCGTAAAATGATTGAGCTTACAACCAGTGGTGGAAGCATCAGAGCCAACGACCTGAACGGAAAAGTGAATCTGACGACTTCGGGCGGTAGCATATCTTTGCTGAAACTGGAAGGTGAGATCGCAGCACATACGAGTGGAGGAAGTGTGAAAGGAGATGACATCAAAGGGTCTTTAAATACAGGTACCTCTGGCGGTTCGGTAAGGCTGGCTAATGTGTCCGGGAGTCTTAAAGCCAGCACCAGTGCAGGAAGTGTGGAGGTGTCGATGGCGAAGCTGGGACAATATCTGGATCTGAGCAGTTCAGCCGGTAGTATTCGAGTAAGTATGCCGCTGGAAGCTGGTCTGGATCTGAGTCTGAAAGGAAACAAAGTTTCGATTCCGTTAAAAAATTTTGATGGCCATGTGGAGAAGAACAAAGTCAACGGTAAGTTGAACGGCGGCGGAATTCCTGTTACTTTGTCTGCAAGCTCCGGCAGCGTATATGTAAATCAGTGAGCGAATAGCTCTGCTGTTTCAAAAAATTCCTTTGAATGAAGAAAGGTATTTCCGTTGTAGAGATACCTTTCTTCATTTCTATAACTAATGGTAACAAAAAGTTAGTACGTTTAGGCTGAGGCATACGGTTATATCAATCAGGTGAGAGCAAGGGTTAAACTTGCTCCTTTGACTGCCGCAAGTCCGGGGACATTTGCACAGAAACTGCTACATGAAAGGCGTGTTGAGCTTGCTTTAGAAAACCATCGCTGCGTCGATTTACTGCGTTTTGGGGTTGCAAAGGAAACGCTGGAAGCACAGGGTAAAACGATCCGGTCTTTGTACCTGATTCCCCAACGGGAGCTGGATATAAACAGAAGTTATCAGCAAAACTGAGTTATAGAATATGATAAACGCCCTGCTTTTCCTCGGAAGAGCAGGGCGTTTTAGTTATAAAGAGTCTGTTAAAAATTCTTAAATCAGTAGGTTAAGTTTAAAATGGGTGTTGTGAAAGATTTACATTTGGAACGCCAATGATTTTGTGAGATTATTCAACTCCTCCAGAGTTGGTACTCGAATTCATTGCAGTTTTACACCGGGTTTCACCCGGCGTTATTAATATTAAAATCCGACGGGTTTATTGTTACGGAAAAGCCTGAAACCCTTTAATACAAATAGCCTCGGGTAACGCCCGGGGCGTTGAGGTGTGTAGTGTACGGATACAGATATAACCTACGGAGATTGCACATTAAAAAATACATATGTTAAAAAACTACATCAAAATTACGCTTCGCACGCTTCGGAGGAATTTGTCCTATACGATCCTGAATGTTGCCGGGCTTGGAATGGGCATGGCTTGCGCTACACTCATATTTGTTTTTTTACAATACCACCTGACCACCGACAGGCATCAACCCGATTTTGACAGGACCTACCGTGTAGTTTTGAATTTATTACTGGATGAAGGAACAGAACATGGTGTAGACTCTTCCGTGCCTTTTGCGGCATCGTTGGCGCACGATTATGCTCAGGTCGAAAAGGTAGGTTTTATCAGAAAAAATCCTAATGCAACGATATCAGCCACCGACGGAAATGAGACCAAACGTTTTGTAGAAAAGGACAATGTCGTATTTGCCAATCAGGATTTTATGGAGATGTTCTCATACAACTGGCTGGGCAAAAACGCAGCGGTGACCATGAATGAGCCAGGTATTGTCATCATTTCTGAAAGTATTGCAGAAAAGTATTTCGGAACGAAAGACGCAATAGGAAGAACGCTTACATTGGCTAACGCCGTTAACCTGCGGATTACAGGAATTGTGAAAAATCAGGATTCGCCAACCGACAACGGTTATGGTTTTTATATTTCTCTTCCTACACTGAAATTACTGGAACCAGACTATGAAATGGATAATTTCGGTTGGCTCAGTTCGCGAAACGTATCATATATACGATTAGTAGCAGGTACAGAGCAGCACCATGTAGAAAATGAAATTAAAAAGAATTGTGTCAAGTATTATGGAGAGACGGCCAAATACTATGACCATAAACTTCAGCCGCTGGTAGCTATTCACTTCGATGAGCGATACGACGGTAAAATCAGGATGCCTATCTTATGGATGCTTGGCTGTGTGGGCATATTTTTACTGGTTATTGCCTGTATTAATTTTGTCAATATGGCTACGGCCCGGGCATTGAGGCGCTCAAAAGAAATAGGCGTCAGAAAAATTCTGGGTAGCACACAACGACAGCTCTTTTTCCAATTTATGAGTGAAACAGCTGTGGTAACGTTGGGAGGGGCAATTCTAGCGATATTATTGGTAGCACTATTTTTGCCAATTCTGAAAAATTGGTCTCATTTGCAGCTATTTCAATTCACAGTTTTGTTTCAGTTGCAATTTCTGCTATTTGTAATCTTCACAATTTTATTGGTAATCCTGCTGGCAGGATTTTACCCGGCGGTGATTATTTCTGGTTTTAATCCTGTCGCGGCGTTAAGCAACAAGGTGAGCACAAGACAACTCGGTGGGATTGTTTTACGGAGATCATTGGTTGTGTTTCAACTGATAGTGGCTCAGGTGCTTGTAATCGGGACGATTGTGCTTGTGTTACAACTTGACTACTTTCAGAATGCAGATTTAGGATTCGATAAAAATGCCGTGATCTCTATTCCTTTGCCGAAGATCAATCCGGAGCGAAATGTCAGGGAATCGCTGAAAAACGATTTGCTTCAATATCCGTCAGTGCGTTCGGTTGCTTATCAGTTTGAAGCACCTTCTTCCCAAATGGGTTATGGAGGCTCGGTCCGGTTTGATAACAGAGTTGAATGGGAGAAATTTGTAATCCGGGATCGTTTCGGGGATAGCGGATATATTCCTACTTATAAAATGCAATTATTAGCCGGCAGAAATATTGCTGACAGAGATTCAGTAACAGAGTTTGTCGTGAATGAAGAATTGATGCTGAAACTGGGTATTAAAGATCCTCAGCAAATGCTGGGCCGGTCACTTGAAGACGGCAATAGCGGACTGAAAGGTGAGATTGTGGGAGTGGTAAAAAGTTTCCATTTGAAATCTTTGCAGGAAGCGAAAGAGCCTTGCGTCATTTTTGCCAATCCGAAATTATATAAGCAGGTGGCTGTCAAACTGAATCCTGAAAATATAGCTGGGAGCATCTCCAAATTAGCAACCGTTTGGCAAAAGAACTTTCCTGATGAAGTGTTTAATTATCAGTTTGTTGATGAACAGGTTACGAAATTTTATGAAAAGGAACAGCAACTAGCTCAACTGATCCGCGTGTTCGCCCTGGTAGCAATTCTGATTTGTTGTCTGGGCTTGTATGGAATGGTGAATTTTATGGTTGGGCAGAGAACCAAAGAAATCGGAGTTCGTAAAGTTTTGGGGGCTGGTATTGATAGTATTACAATGCTTTTTGGAAGAGAATTCATCGCACTCGTCGTGTTTGCATTTGCTGTGGCTGCACCTGTCGCATGGTACATAATGACAGCCTGGCTGAATGGCTTTGCTTACCGGATAGCGCTCGAATGGTGGATTGTTGGTTCCGGCGGAATTATCATCTTGTTGTTTACTGCGGCAACAGTTGGATATAGGGTTGTGAGGGCGGCGATCATGGATCCGGTGAATAGTTTAAGGGTAGAGTAGTTGCGCTTTAAACGCAAAGTTAATGGGAGTTAAGCACAGAATTACGCGGTTTTTTGTTTTTTTTCTTATGCTCAACTATCTCTTCAGTGACAACTTTACATTTTGAAAATCTCAAAAAGTAAATGTTCTTCACTTTCTATGAATTCCTTAATTATATCGTATTTGGAAATCAATATTTCTGCCAGGTTAAGCGTCGCGCAATTACCTGTCCTCAACCAAATGATTTTTGGCGGTGACGAGAACAGGTTTAATAGTTTTACAAAGTCATCGTCTAATGTAATAATGGCTTCAAATCCCTGATTGCGTCCAAACATGAAGATCTCGTGGTCATTCGTATTCAAGAGGCCTAGTTGCCTTACGTGTTGGACGTTGTCGAAATGCTCCTCAATAATGGGAAGAATCCTGTGAGAAATGTTCTGATCAATGAGAAGCCTCATGCTGCGACATCATAAAGTATTTTCTTCTGCTGGTTTGCAGAAAACTCCAGTGATACCAGGATATCCTCTCGTGTAAGTTCAGGAAAATCAAGTAATATATTCTCAATAGACATTCCGGATGCTAACCAACGCAAGACATCTTCGACGGTAATACGCATACCTCGTATACATGGTTTTCCGCTTCTTTTACCATCTTCAATGCTGATGATGTTTTTATATATGTACATATTGTATATCGATCGGTTTAAAACAAAAATAAACAATTTCGCTTAAGTAAAGCTATTGCATGTTTATTGAAAACAGATTGTGGTATTTCTACTCAGAGTCAAATTTCACCCTGGGTTGCTAAAGCGTTTTGATATTTACTCTGCGATACTCAGCGGATAACTTCCATCACTCTGCGCATACCCCACTCAGCTCAGCCTCACCGAAAACAGATCCTTCGATTTTACATATATCCAGGTAACTACAGCCAGCGTAGCCACTCCGCCCATCATTACAGACGGAACTGTACCAAAAGCTTTGGCCAGGACGCCTGATTCAAACGCGCCCAGTTCGTTCGAAGAACTCACGAAAATCCCATTTACAGCTGCAACTCTTCCGCGCATCTCTTCGGGTGGATATATTTGCAGAATGGTTTGTCTGATGATTACACTCACACTATCGCAGACGCCGGTGAAGAAGAGCGCCGCACAGGAAAGCATGAAGTTGGTTGATATAGCAAATAAGATCGTAAACACGCCGAATCCTGCTACGGAGATCAGCATATTGCGCCAGGCGTTATGTGTGGCAGGAAAGTAAGCCATTCCAAGCATGGTAAGTAGTGATCCGATGGCAGGCGCAGCTCTCAGCAAACCTAATCCTTCCGGACCTACTTTAAGAATATCCTCAGCAAAAACAGGTAGCAGGGCTACCACACCACCAAACAATACCGAAAACAAATCCAGCGAAATGGCATATAACACAATTCTGGTTCTGAATACAAACCGGAAACCTTCCTTCAGACTTTCGATGATAGGCGTGGTGATTTTGACTATTTCCGGTCTCGTTTTGATCACACCCAGAAGAAACCAGCAAACAACGAAATTGACAATGACAATCAATAACGTATTGCGAAAACCTACAAAAGCGTATAAAAATCCTGCGATGGCCGGTCCCATAATAGCTCCCGCCTGACGAAATGAGCCGCTCCAGGTGGATGAATTGCCATAAAATTCCCTTGGTACCAGATACGGCTTTAAGGAACTGGAGGCGGGTGAATAAAATCCCTTAGCAAAGCCAATCAGCCCAAAGACGCCATATATGGCTGCGAGATGCTGAAATTGGGTAAGAGAGTTATAAATGCCCGGCTGAAAAAGTGTATACAAAATCAATGATCCGAGAATAATTACCACGATGCTGATGTGCATGATACTGATCTTGTTTTTCTGATCGGCAATGTATCCACCCAGCAGGGACGTAATAATAAACGGTATTGCTTCAGCCAATCCAATTAGTCCGAGCGCCAGTGGATCGTGCGTCATTTTGTAGAGCTCGTAACCGACGATTACCTCTTGTATAAGAATCGTGGCAGCGAATAGAAAGGTATTTGAGATGTAAAACCGGAAATCGGAGAAACGCAGGGCAGCGTAGGGATCTTGTGAATTTACTTTTTTCAAATTGGTATTGTGCAGTGTTCAATAGGTGAACACTGCACTGAGGGTATTCTGTTCTTGAAAATGTGAAAATTATTTAATTTTTTAAACGTTTGTTTTCATGAATGCTTTCGGATTTTTCACAGACTTACTTTAGACGGTAAGAAAGCAAAAAATAATAACGTTTGACCGAAGATTTAAGACCGGGAAATGGTGAAAATACATTGGCAGTTTCATACCGAAATTCTGCACCAATTTTGTTATAGCTGACACCCAGGTTAGCCACCAGGCCAAACTCATATTTTCGTGGGTCGCGTACAAATACTCCACTGCTGATCACCGGTTCGGTGTTCTGGAATCTGCTTTCCGTAATTCTCTCATTACGCTCAGCGATTGCCCCCGCATTGGATATCCCTGCGCCCATAAAAAATTTGGCCGGCCCAACAGGCAGAGAAAATCTAACCATGTTGAATAGTTTGATATAGCCAAAGCCAATTTTGCTTGTAGTTCGGTTATAGCTGTTATCCGAAAAGTCAGTCTGTTTTACTATTTGTGACTTGAATGTAGTGAAGGCGAGTTCATTGTAGAATGAGAGCTTTTGATTTAGTCTCGGGAAAACAAGGTTGAGAAACACACCACCCGCTACATTGTTGGATACCGGAAAGTTACCATTATTGGTTTCGCTACTGTTCAAATCAAAATTGAATTTTGTACCGGATAACCCGGCAAGTATTCCAATTTCAAGTTTCGTACTTTCCTGTTTGTTGATTAATACAGGCTTTCGATCTGAGCATTTTTCGTAAAACTTATAAAAAACACGGCTGATTGCGCTCGCTGAATAGGTGAGCGAGGCTTTGTTTTGTAATAGTCCTTCACAGTCCGCGAACAGATTTTGCAACTGATCTTTATATTGATTTGGGCTGATTATCTGTGTAGAACCGTTATTTGCCATGTACTTATAATTGATCAGCAACACATATGTTCCCGGCTGGTCACTGATGTACAGTTGGTTTTTGCTGTCCTTTACGCTCAGCTGCAAAAGTTGCTTCGGACCGTCAACAATCAATCTCAGAAATACGATCGCTTTTTCCAGTTTTGGTTGAGGATTATAGGAGAGATCGTTGAGTGCTGTTGATGCCACGTCAACATCAACCTCAGCTTTTATATAGCTTTCGTCATGAACGTAAAAGCCTGCCAAATTATTTAGGTCATATGTTTTCGCTTTATCCCCCGGAGTAATTTTGAAATCAACAGATTTGGGATTGTATGCCCAATTGTGGTAATCAATGTATCGGTGCCGGATGTGAGAATGTAATCGGGCTCGAAGGATTTTTGAGCTTTCACTAGTTGCGACGTAAACAAAAGGATCGCGAGAACGGTAATCCTGTAATTCATGGATGTTGAGATAGAGGTATAAATCCGCAAGTGAAGAAAATTCTATAGAATTAGTTAGTGATTTACTGTTCTCTTTGTAGCTAATTGCTGATTGTTACATCTTTTACAATTTGTTTACATTGTTTTACAGGTGATTGACCAGGGTTGAAACTACGTGATTTACATTTGATCAAATTCGTAATTCATAAAAAAGATCCGAAGCTCATGAAAAATCTGTTAGTCAAAATCACGTTTCTGTTTGTTGTCCTGCTCTCTTTTTCTGTCTCTAGTGGTTTGCCAAAAAATGATGAAAGAACTACATCGTTACTATTGAATGGCAAAAAAACATCTGCCGATCTGTTTTCCTGGGTTACCAAAGGCAAGTTAAGTATTGGGGCTGATGCGGGAGAAGCGGTTCCTTTTTATATTTATCTGATGCGTGAAGGTAAGATTGTCGATGGAGTTGCTTCTGCACACAACCACGCGGTCCGGGAATTCGAAATGGCTGAAATATTGAAACTGGCAAAAGACGGTGATCAGATAATTGTTGATCCGGCAGGGCAGCGGAGTAACGCAGACAGAAAAACCATCGTTGTAAAGCAGAAACGATTCACACCTGACTTATATATGTGGCTGGGGTTGAGTAAGCCTAAAAATGATGGATGTTAATGATTAAATTCGTTGTATAATTTATGTCGCGCCGATAACCGTCTATGTTCAGATTTGTCACATTGGGAAGAGTTAAAATGAAAGCTATCGTCTTGGCTCTGTTCATTTCATGTGCGTATATGCCTGTTGGTATTGCCAATAATGATGGAATACGGTTTGCGGAAAGCGTAAATCTCTCGATGCGGCGTGCAGTACACCAGCTTAAACTGGCGAATGGAGATTCTCTGTCGACAATCGAATCAGTAAAGCAGATTGATGCAACCTCTTTTTCAGTTCAACTGGACGAGGTTTTTGATTACGATCAATTACCAAAATTGTTACAACAGTCTTTCGGACTGCATAAAATCAAAAAATCCTACAACGTCTCCATTCTGAAATGTGGGAGTGATGAAATTGTACTTGGCTACAGTTATCTTGATGTCGTT
>DASYHR010000958.1:0-4286 GCA_035998385.1 Dyadobacter sp.
ATGAAAGATGTGACCTGGCTTTCGGACCTTAAAGTGCGTGGCAGCTACGGTATTACAGGTAATGCAGGCGGTATTTCACCCTATCAGTCGTTGGCAACGGTGGAAGCCGGAGGAGGTTATAATCTAAACCATCTTTATCAAACCGCTATCCGTCCGTCCGGCATTGCCAACCCGGATTTGAGATGGGAAAAATCGGCGCAAAGTAATATCGGTATTGACATCAGCATGCTGAACAATCGCCTCTCGTTTATCATTGATGCATACCACAAGAAAACAGATGACTTGCTTTACATCAAAGCATTACCTCTGTCGTCGGGATACGGAAGTATTACAGGAAATTACGGATCTCTTGAAAACAAAGGACTTGAATTTGCAGCCAACGCCACAATTCTTGACGGTCCTGTGAAATGGAGCATGAATGGAAACATTACCTTCAACAGAAACAAAATCCTTGATCTGGACGGTGGAACCACCAATGAAAGATTTGTTACCAATTACACCGTTTTGCAGGTTGGTCAGCCACTTGGTGTTTTTAAAACCTATGTTTTTGATGGCATTAACCAAACAGGCGAGGCGATCATCCCGGGTTATGACGGACGTGTAGGCGGGCACAAGGTAAAGGATCTCAACAACGACGGCGCCATTGATGCCAGGGATCAGATTATTACCGGAAATCCAAATCCGAAATTTATCTATGGTATTTCTACGAATCTGGCATACAAAGGATTTGACCTGGCTGCATTTTTCTCAGGCTCACAGGGAGCTGACATCTATAATGTAAGCCGGTTGTCATTCGAAAATCCGTTGGGGCAACGTAACCTTTTCCAAGGTGTAGAAAATCGCTGGACGCCGTCCAATCCAAGCAATCAGTATGTGAGCCCTGCAGTGGCAGGTCGCCTTCCGATTTCAAGCTACGCAGTTGAAGACGGTTCTTATTTCCGTTGCAAAAATCTGATGCTTGGCTATACACTTCCTGCTATCAAAGGTGTCAGCAGAATAAGAGTTTATGTAAGTGCCAACAACCTGTTCACACTTACCAAATACTCGGGCTACGATCCGGAAGTAAACACCTATGCCAATTCCAACACAACCATTGGTATTGATAATCTGGTTTACCCTCAGTCTAAATCATTTCTTGGTGGCGTTCAGCTGACATTCTAAAATTCAAATTTTATGATATCTCTTAAAAAATCAATATCAAGAATAATTCCCCTGGCAGCGCTCGCAATAGGCATGGGATCCTGCCAGCTCGAAGAAGAAGTATTTTCTTCAATCTTTATAGAATCATTTTACAAGACAGCATCGGATGCGGAAAAGGGATTGATCGCTGTATATGATGCACTTGGCGGCATGTACGGAGGCCCGGCGGCTACCATGGTACCGGATTTCAGTGCAGACCAGGTTTATCCGCGTGGTGTGGTGGGTCGGAATTCCCTCACCCTGTTTACAGCAGAACCTACTTATACCGTGCAAAAAAGTGCCGGTCGCAGCAACGAATCACCGCTACAGTTATGGAGTTCACCATATAGCGGAATCGAAAAAGCAAACTGGATTATTACCAAAGTACCAGATGCGACTATGGACGAAACCCGTAAAAAGCAGATTATCGGAGAAGCGCATTTTCTGAGAGCTTTCTACTTCTGGACGCTCACAAAAAACTTTGGGAATGTCGTGGTAAAGACAGAACCGAGCACTTCAGAAGAGAAAGCCTATGTTGCCGTAAGCCAAAAGGCAGACGTTTACAAGCAGATTTACAGTGATTTGGATAAGGCGACGCAGGCTGGCCTGGTTTCCTATCCCGCGAATGAAAAAGGTCGCCCATCGAAGGAAGCGGTTTCAGCGCTCTATGCCAAAGCTGCGCTCTACAATGAGGATTATGCAAAAGCCCTGGAAAAAGCCAATGAGGTGATTACTTCAGGAAAATATGCTTTGATGCCGAACGTAATGGATGTTTTTAATTATCTCAAAGAAGATGAGGCAAGAATCGAAAATATCTGGGCATTCGAGGCCGATCCGATTAGTCCGGGAACAGGTCATCAGCTTGTCGGACTTTGCGGCCCCTCCGGTAGCAATGGACCAGAATACGCAAGAACTTCCTTTGGATCTATGTTTGCTTACATGTCTTTTTTCAATTCATTCGATCCGAAGGATAAAAGAAGACAACTACTGGACACCACCTACGTCGACAAAACCGGGAAGATGGTGCCGCAAAGAAGCATTACTCCGATCACGACAGATGCTGTTCTGATCAAAAAATACCAGGATCCGATTTCAAGCACCGGACTTATTCCCAACATTCCGATCCTGCGCATGGCAGACGTATATCTGATTGCCGCCGAAGCGGAAGCGAAACTAAATGGCCCCACTGCAAAAGCATACGGGTATATCAATATGGTACGAAAAAGAGCTGGCTTAGCCGACCTGACGGCGGGACTCGGGAAAGATGCTTTTGTTGATGCGGTTATCCAGGAACGTTCTTTCGAGTTTTTCGCTGAAGGTGACCGTTGGTACGACCTGACACGCACAGGCAAATTTTTAACCGTAATCCCCAAAGCGGTCAACAGTGTATACCCCAACCGTCCGGTTCAGGCTAAACATAAATATTTCCCCATCCCTCAGGATGAGATCAATGCCAATCCGCAACTGGAACAAAACCCTGACTGGAAATAACCGACAGGTTCAACCATTGTACAAATGCTGAAAATTACTATTCTTTTAATCCTTACTCAATTACCCCTGCTTTCTTTGGCAGAGGTAAAAAGTGATGACTATAAAGGATATAGTTTCACATTTCAGTTTGAAACGATCCGCGAATTTGCAATCACCGAAAACGATACAAATTCCTATACCCTTAAACTTGCGTTGGATGATTCCGGAAGACCTCTATACTTCTTCCGGAACATCTTCACACCGGTATGTTACACCAACGAATGCAAACCGGTTCACGTAGATTTTTATTGGGATCTTTTAGGGAATTATATCAGATATGAAATGCCGGAAGGTAAAATCCTGACCAAAATCGATCACGAGGAATTTGAAGAAAAAGACTATCAGAAACTGGCGGATATTCTCTCGCGATCCAATTCAATTTTTGCTGATCTCAAAATGGAAGATCTGCTCACAAGTGGTACAGATAGCCTGACAGATAATGTTGATGCAAAAACGGGTGCCACGTTAAAAACGATCAAAAATGATGTGATTGACGGGGCGGTATACACCTGTTACACGCTTTGGCATATCGCCTACGGCAAACAGGTAATGGACGAAATGAAAAAAATCACGGACTCCTATCTCGATGATCAATTGCTTCGTGAGTTTCTCAAAAGCAGTAATTACCACTATCAGTATAGGGCGATGGAAAATGTTATTGATAAAAACGGCAACGTTAACAAATCATTTGAAACAGACATAGAGCAAGTCATCGCTGCTAAAAATTTGTTTACCGCCAGAACCGCCCTGCAAAATCTCAACGCCACCTTTTTTACTGGGAACCAACGACAAACCTGGCTTTGGAATACGTACCAGAATAGCTCCTATCCATTACAAGTTGCTATTCTGAAAAAACTGGAAACGATAGCTGTCACCGATCCCCTGACAGAAAAATTAGCCGCCGGTATCGCAGAATCCAATCAGCAACTGTTCCGATTGAAATTGGGCATTTTGGCAAAACAAAGACAACTGTCGGAGCCAACTATGATCGCTTTGTCGAAGAATCTGGAAACGGATAATGAAGACTTTAAACCGAGGATATATAAAATGCTGGAGCGATTTCAACCTCGAAATAAAGAAGTAAAACAACGAATGGAAAGGTACAAAAACCAGAGATGATGACGAATTGCAAAGACCTACGGAATATTCAACCCTTACAGGGTTGCCGAACATTCGGACCATATTATTACCCCCGGGTTTCACCCGGAGCTATTCGTATTGAAGCCCTACGGGCTTCCGGATGTAAGTATGAAATTAACCTATTGAATACTAATCTGAATGAAGTACTGACTAATCCTAAATACTTATGAAAATCAATCTAACTATACTTCTGATATTGCTGACCCTTCACCTCTCCGCTCAGAACCACGTATTTGTAGAAACGGAATCCTTCCAAAACAAAGGTGGCTGGGTGATTGACCAGCAATCTTATGTGGTGATGAATTCATCCTATATCATGGCGCATGGCATGGGTCGACCTGTGAAAGATGCATCGACAACTGTTAAATTCCCGAAAGCCGGAAAATACAAAATGTGGGTTCGTACAAAAGATTGGGCTCCGTTTCCGAAAGGACCTG
>DASYHR010000978.1:0-3175 GCA_035998385.1 Dyadobacter sp.
TACAGTTTCAAATACTCAAATTTCCTTTTACCATTTATTGATAAATCCAGATACAACGAAATGGTCCCACTGGGCATCTTCCTTTGTCTGAGCTTGACGAGTTGCTTTGTCATTATGTATTTGTCGTGAGATAAAAACTAACTTAACTCAACAAATATATAGCAACAAAACAGCAACAAAAATACAGTTAATTATAAGTTGCTATGAGCAGTTAAAAGCATATAAGAGACTGTATAGCAAACAGTTATGCACTTTAAAGACTTACAATAACTCATAATTAGCTTCATGGCGCAAAGGTATAAATTTCTTCACCTATACGGCATGGATAAACCGTTTTGAAAGTGTAAAAAATACGTTTGCGAATGGCATAGAACGATCAACGAGCTCAATATCTGACATTTTGGGGTTGCCAGATGTGCGTCGACAACATCATCACTACCTGAAACGGAGCGAGCAAGATAGCAGTAAGCACGGCAGCCAGCACCCAGATCAAGCCTACGACAACGCGGAGAAAGTAAACAATAAGATCATTCATCATGGCATTTATTATCATATTTTATGACAAAATTATCATATTCAGGCTATATACGTTTCACTTGACACTTTGGATCACTAAAAAAATATTTTTTCGGGGGAGAAAATAAGGCCTGAGAAGTCCGACTTAATCTCTCAGGCCCTTGCCTTTTCAGCTGTTTACCATAAAAAATGCCGTTCTGGGAAAACGGTCAAACAACTCGTCTTTTAACGATTTATCAATTGGCAATTCTCCGACTGCCGCCGACATACATTGCAACCAGGCTATGGCATCATCCTCAGTAATCGTATGTGGCATGTGTCGCGCCCGCATCATCGGGTGGCCGTGAACATCAGAATAGAGTTGCGGACCGCCCAAAAACTGGGTAAGAAAAAGTCTTTGTTTCTCTTTAATTTCCTCTTTATCGCTTTTAAACAATCTTGAAATCAGCTCATGTTCAAACACAAGATCGTAAAAGCGGTCGGTGAGCAATCGGAGTGTATCTGCCCCTCCAATCCGCTCATAAAGTGTTACATGTTCCATTTATGACTCAAAACGAAGGTGTTTTACTGATTCACCGGACTTACGAAGTTCAGTAAGTGCCTCAATACCGATTTCCAGATGCTTTTTCACATAGTCATTGGTTACCTTCTTGTCGCTTTCTTCAGTCTTCACTCCTTCTGGTACAAGCGGGTTGTCAGAAACGAGCAACAGTGCTCCGTGAGGGATCGAGTTGGCGAAGCCGACAATAAAGATGGTCGCCGTCTCCATATCGATAGCCATCGCGCGGATCTGACGCAGGTATTCTTTAAACGTATCGTCGTGCTCCCATATCCTTCGGTTGGTGGTGTATACTGTACCGGTCCAGTAATCCATTTTATGCTTTGCAATACTCGCAGAAACTGTACTCTGCAAACGAAATGAAGGAAGTGCCGGAATTTCAGCAGGCATATAATCATCTCCCGTTCCTTCTCCCCTGATCGCCGCAATCGGCAGAATCAGATCACCGATTTGTGTCTTTTTAAGTCCTCCACATTTCCCCAAAAACAGCACTGCTTTCGGGCTGATGGCAGATAACAAATCCATCACGGTAGCAGCCATGGGACTACCCATTCCGAAATTAATGATTGTAATATCATGTGCAGTAGCGGTTTGCATTGCTCTCCCCTGCCCTTTCACCTCCACGTCAAACTTCTCTGCAAACATGCTTACATAGTTCACAAAGTTTGTTAGCAGAATGTAACTTCCAAACTCTTCTATAGGAGTACCTGTGTACCTGGGTAGCCAGTTCTCAACAATCTGTTCTTTCGTAGTCATGTTTCCAAATGGTAATGTTTGTTGATGCGGCACACCCGGACAAATCATCCGTTGGCTTGGTTCAATTCAGTTTCGAAGTCATACACTATATTTGTGCATGGAACCATTGAACCTTCCCGCATTTGAGTACAAAGTTAAACAGGTAAACGGGAAACCTCATATTTTTGACATCATACGAAGAAAATTCGTGATGCTTACGCCTGAAGAATGGGTACGTCAGCATTTTATACATCTGCTTATTAATCAGTATGGTTACCCCAAATCCTTATTTGCGGTCGAGACAGGAATGAAGTACAATAAGCTTGCAAAACGGACCGACATCATGATTTTATCTCAGGAAGGAACTCCGTTTTTATTGGTGGAATGTAAGGCGCCTTTTGTGAAAATCGGGGACGCCACACTCGCGCAAATCGGTCGTTATAATTTTACGCTGAAACCAACTTACCTGGCCACTACCAATGGATTTTCTCATTATTGCTTTCAGGCTGTTGATGGACAAATCCACTACATGAATGACTTTCCTGCCTACAGAGGCACCGATTCTAATGTATAAAAAAATGGTTTGCCGGAATCTATCCGACAAACCATTCCGTCTTACTTACTACTCTGAATTATTTTGCAGCAACCAATTTCACGTCGATAGAGAAATTGTCGTCAATTACTTTGTCACCAAGGTTATCAAAGAATGATTTCGAGCTGTATTTAATGTCGTATTTTGAACGGTCAACAACCAATTTACCCGTCGCTTCAGCACCAGCAGCTGTTGTTTTTACAGTTACCGGGAAAGTTACAGGCTTAGTAATTCCTTTGATAGTAAGATTACCAGTAACATCATATAGGTCTGCACCTTTGGCAACAGCCTTCGTTACAACGAATGTTGCAGTAGGGTGTTTCTCTACAGAAAAGAAATCTTCAGATTTCAGGTGACCGATCAATTTGCCATTGTACTCTTTATCAGCGATATCAGTACAAGTGATTGAGTTAAGATCAGCTACAAATTTTCCGCCTGTCAATTTTGCACCGTCAAGTGTCAATGTTCCTTCTTTCAGGCTGATTTTGCCTGTGTGCTCGCCAGCAACTTTTTTACCCAACCATGTTAGTTCACTTTTTGCAGTGTTAACTTTCAAATTTGAAGCTTTTGCTTTTCCGCCGTCAGCTGCAGAAACATTTGATGATACAAAGAGTGCAACTACAACAGATGCTACGAACGCTTTTACTGATTTCATTGTGGTTTTAATTTAAAAATTGAATTGATTGTTATTTACTCTTATTGGTCTTTATTGTTTGAATCTGATTCCCTCATTTTGTCCAGGAGGCTGCTCACCAGCTCAGCCTCTTCTTCTG
>DASYHR010000012.1:0-3043 GCA_035998385.1 Dyadobacter sp.
AGTGGGCAAACGAGGAGTATCTCAGGAAAAGTTGAGGCTTCAGATGACGGGCTTGGGCTTGCCGGTGCTTCAATTATCTTCAAAGGCACAAACATTGGTGCTAACGCCGATGCGGACGGAAAATTCAGCGTCACTATTCCAGGAGATGGCATTTTAGTTGTTTCATACGTAGGTTTTTTAATCAAAGAAATTCCGGTAGGCAATCAAACGCAATTTGACATTAAACTCGAAGCCGATACCCGGCAACTGTCCGAAGTTGTGGTAACGGCATTCGGGATAGAAAGAGAGAAAAAAGCACTGGGTTACACAGTCCAGGAAGTAAAGGGCAGTGCACTCACTGAATCCCGCTCTACCAATGTAGCCAATGCTCTATCCGGGAAAGTAGCCGGTGTACGTGTACAATCCAATGGCGGTCCGGGTAGCGGATCTACCATACAAATACGTGGATCATCTTCTGTATCAGGAAATAACCAACCACTTATTGTAATAGACGGCGTGCCTATGGAGCAAACCGCCAACAAAACCTGGGGAGGTGGAATTTCAGAAGTCAACCCGGACAATATCAAGGAAATGTCGGTGCTGAAAGGACCAAACGCAGCTGCTTTGTATGGCTCACGTGCGGCAAATGGAGTGATCCTGATCACGACAAAAAGCGGACAGGGAACAAAAGGACTCGGGGTTGAAGTGAATTCTAACATCACATTTGAACGCCCGTGGATTAAACCAAACTTCCAGAATACTTACGGTGGTGGCAACGGGTATCGCACATGGTACAACAATGGCTGGAGCGGGTCGATCACTGATCCTGCCGAAATCGCACAATATCGTTCAGTATATGATTCCAGATATCCTCTGGCTGGTTCTGCAGGAACGGATGAAAGTTGGGGAGCTCCTATGGATGGTCGCCTTGTGAGACAATGGTGGACTGGTGACGAGGTTGCACCACTGACTCCTCAGCCTAACAACTGGGAAGAATACTGGCAAACAGGTCGTACCATCACGAACAGCGTGGCGCTGTCAGGTGGCAATGACAAAGGTTTCTTCCGCCTGGGTTTAAGCCGGGTAGATCAAAAGGGAATTATGTATTACAACGACTTCCACAGAAATAACTTCCGTATCAACTCAGGCTACAATCTTACGAAAAACCTGAGCATTACCCTTTCAGGTGAATACATCAAATCTGGTTCAAATCACAAAGGATACAACTCAGGACAGGAATTCATCTGGTCGCACCGTCACGTTTCATGGGAGCAATTACGCAACTATGAAGATTACACCGAGGTGCATAACCAGCCGGCTACTGATACAGACCCACCAAACTGGCAACATACTTTCTTCCTGAATCCCTATTTCTCACAACGGAACCTGAGAAACGGAAATGAAAAAGACAGATTGCTGGGAAATATCGCACTAAATTATAAAATCCTTCCTTCGCTTACTTTGATGGTGAGAAGCGGGACCGATTACTGGTCAGATACCAGGATTAATATCTCCAACTTCAACCGCGTTCGCAACGGAGCGCGTACCCCCGGGCGTTTTGCAGAGGAAGTGTTACGTAGCCAGGAAACCAACTCAGATTTTATCCTGACCTACAATAAAGACATTGCCAAGGATTTTGGAATGAATGTTCAATTGGGCGGAATCAAACGAACCAACTATTACAAAAGAAATTACTTCTATGTAGGCGAAATGGTTGTGGACGGATTGTACAACGCCGGAAATTCTGTTCCAAGCCAAAATACCATTGAAAGTAATATCACCAAGTCGGAGACACAGAGTATATTCGGAACTGCCAATTTTTCGTGGAGAAACTCTGTTTTTCTTGACCTGACAGCCCGTAACGACTGGTCGAGTACATTGCCAAGTAACGCAAGATCCTATTTCTATCCGTCGGCTTCTCTCAGCGCAGTGGTAACAGAATTGCTCGACGTTAAAAGTGACATTCTAACATTTGGAAAGGTTCGTGCCAGTTATGCTCAAGTTGGAAATGATGCTTCGCCGTATCAATTGGCTCAGTCATTTATCGCAAGTGGTTCCTGGAATGGCTCGGTTGCCAAGTTTGCTGAAAATATTCAAATCTCTAATTCTAACCTGAAGCCTGAAATTACAACAGGGCTCGAACTTGGAGCTGACGTTCGTTTATTCCGCGGAAAAGTTGGCTTGGACTTCACCTATTATGACCAAACAACACGTGATCAGATTTTAGGAGTAGAAATTTCAAAAGCAAGTGGCTACAACACACGGATTTTGAACGCCGGAAAGATCACCAACAAAGGTATTGAAGTGTCGATTACCGGCACGCCGGTGAAACTTCCGAACGGATTCAGCTGGGATGTCTCGTTAAACTATTCCCGCAACCGTAACAAAGTTGTTGAACTCGCAGAAGGATTAACTACCTACACACTTGCAACGCAGAGAGGGATGACCTCAGAAGCACGTGTGGGCGAATCTTATGGTACATTCTACGGTGTCGGCTTCAAAAAATCCCCGGACGGGCAGATCATTTATGATGCAAACGGACTCCCGGTGACGGTAGCAAATCAGAAACTTGGAAATATTCAGCCGAACTGGATTGGCGGTTTCTCAAACTCTTTGAACTACAAAGGCATTACACTTAGCTTCCTTATTGATGCCCGCATCGGTGGAGATATTTATGATGAAGGTACAGGTACTGCACGCTGGACAGGTCAATATGCGGAAACTGCGCTTGGTCGTGAAGAAGGTGTCATTGGCAAAGGCGTTCGTGAAGTTGTGGGAGCTGATAACAGCATTTCTTACATCCCTAACAGCATCATCGTGACGGCCAACCAGCTTTACGGATATAGCAATCCGCGTAACTACCACGAGTCTGCAATTTTCGATGCCAGCTATGTTAAACTTCGGGAGGTTTCTCTCGGCTATTCTTTCAGCAACTCATTGCTAAAAAGAGTGAAAATCCAGTCTGCAAAACTTTCGGTTGTGGGACGTAACGTGTGGATGATCTTCAAGAATACACCGCACATTGATCCTGAAATTGACTCCAAAGGAGGAAATGCACAAGGGT
>DASYHR010000128.1:0-4410 GCA_035998385.1 Dyadobacter sp.
CCGTGCTTCAATCCCCTGATGATCGAAATGAACATTGAAAAAGTAAAAATCTTTTTTTGTCTGTAAGTCTGTAAATTTACCCCATGAGCAAATCCGGTTGCAGCATGTAGCATCCCATCCTTTTCCTGGTTTTTCCGGTGTTTCGCTCAGCCAGAAATCGCCTGATTTCAGAAGTTTGAAACGGTCTTTTTTGTAGAAGATAGCCGAATGCTCTCCACCTTCTTTGCCATCGTCACGGCCCTTGCCAATATAGCCAAATTCATTAAGTTCAGCCACATCTTTCAATTGTCCGGCCAATGCTTCCTGCACTCCGAAAATATCAAATTCATGGTATTTGATCAGGGCCTTTACATTTTCTTTTCGGTTAGGCCATGCGTTAATCCCGTCGCCCTGGTTATTGTATCTGAGATTATAACTGGCGACATTCAATGTAGTATTTTTCTGTGCACTAGCTCCTTGTATAATTCCACAGCTCAGCAAAAGGCAAATCAATAGTCTTTTCATAATTTGGTTTAGGAAAATGGTTATCTACAAAAGTAACGGGTGTTGGTTAATTTACTTCAATCTGATAGAAATGTACAAATCCTGGAATCTGAGCCACTTTCTAATCAGCATTTTACAGGTTTTATTTTTTTGATGAACCAGGATTGTACAGACTGAAAATCTTGTAAATCTTATCAAAAATAGCGGTGTTTTCGTAAGTTCCGCGGAAATCGAGAGAGTGCGGGCCGTATGCAAAAACAGGTACCATCACAGCCGTATGGTCGTTGGTACTGAAATGCCCGTCAACATAACCCGTCTTCAGATTTCCGTCTAATAAAGTAAGTCCGCCGGTTTCGTGGTCTGCTGTGACGATCACAAGTGTCTCTCCATCCGCATCTGCAAAGCGCATGGCCTCACCTATCAATTTGTCGAAATCCTGCATTTCGGAAGCCACGTAGGCAACTTCGTTGGCATGACCGCCGTAGTCAATCTGAGCGCCTTCGGCCATGATAAACATACCTGTTTTTTTCTTGCTCAGTTCAGCAGTTGTTTTAATGAAGGCTTCCGTCAGAAAGTTGCCACGGCCTTTCAATACAGCACCGGTTTTACTGTCATCCAAAAGTATAAAAGGTGCTTTCAACTCTGAAAGCTCATCCCATTGCTCCGAAGTCCGGAAGCCTTTTAATTTCAGCGTGTCAATGGATTTACTTTTTTTGAAATGGCTGATACCTCCACCAATCAGAATTTCAACAGGGGAAGATAAAAAGTCGCCGGCTATATCGGTTTCAAAACTTCTGTCGGGCTGATGGGCATAAAAAGCTGCTGGCGTAGCATCCGTGATACTTCCCGCGGAGATAAGGCCGGAACGGATGCCCAGCGGCTTGATTTTATCGGGTAGATTGGGGATTGCGACCAGGTTGCTGTCAACTCCAATAGCCCGGTTTCTGGTTTTCTTGCCGGTAGCCATCGCAGTTCCGCCGGCGGCAGAGTCGGTAATGTAACTGTCAGATGCAGCGGTTTTCGAAAATCCGATATTCAGGAATTGAGTCAGATTCAGCTCTCCTCGATTGGCAGTTAAACCTGAATAAATCTGAGCAAGCCCCATTCCGTCGCCAATCAGCAAGATCACATTTTTGACTTTTGACCGACTGTCGCTGTTTCTGTAAGCGGGCTTGTAGATCGTATGGAATTCATTCGCACGAAATTCAGCATGCTCTCTGTTTTTAAGATATCGGCCCAGCTCTTCAACCTTATCCGTATTGATATAATCGACTCCGTAATTCATTAACATTTTCCAGGCATTGATATGATCGGGACTCGCCCACAGCCTCAGCTTTTTACCCTTGCGATGTGTTTCTGCTGCGACCCTTTCAATAGTATCCTGCTCTTTTTTTGTCAATATCCCTTTCCCATTCCAGCGTGAATAGCTATAAAACCCCTGGCTGATCAAACCGATACGCGCCAGTTCGGCATCGGTATATGCAAGTTCCGGACGACCATCAAAAAAGATGTAGTCAGGGAATTTGTGGAAGTCCCGTGGCTCAGGCATATTTCCGCTGATGACAATTTTAACAGAGCCTCTCGGAAAAAGAAATTGTTTCAAGGGGTCAAGTTGCCGGATCAGAACAGGCAAAGTCTCTTTTGCCGGCGTTTTGAGATCAATCAGTAACTGTAACTGACGTGCTTTTTCCGGATAAACAGAGCCGCCGTTTTTAGCGATCTGGGCTACGATGGGTTTAAGATACAACTCTGAGAGTGTTCTCTCCGGTTTAATATCATGTTGATCATGTGCAGTGAAAAGCGTGTCGTTCCTTAAAATAACATCTGCTTCAATAGAACCGAAATTTTGATAATACGCCCTCCAGAAAGGTATGTTTTGCTCGTAGTCATTATGTGAGTGCGCTTCAGGGAGCAGTCTGGCAGTGGGTTGTGCCAGGGATGGAAGAAACGCAGTCAGTAAAACAAAAAGATAGAATAGTGATCTCATGAATAAATTGAAGTAAAACGCAAAACTGGCAGAGAAACAGGCTAAAAAAACCTATCGCGGATTAAGTATTTGTTAAACTTTTCATCCTCTGGTATAATTCAAATAAATTATGCTGATATATGTCTTTGTATCGTAGTGGACCCTCTCGTGAAAATTGTAAATGGAAAGATTGTAACCGCTAAATAATTTTTTGAAAAAAATCAGTGTTTAGTGTTTTTCATATGTAACCTCTATTGTAACTTGGAGGCAATTAATACACATACCTCTATCTCATATGAACTTTTTCCTCGTAACCACCAGTCCCTTTGCCAAGTACACAGAGGAGTCGTCCTTTATTTTATGGACGGAAGAAACAATACTATCCACGGAAGTCGCGAAAAGACAATTTGAACATGTTTACGATGTCTGCGGAGTCAGAGTACTTTCTGTCAAAAAGGTAGCAAAGGAAGAGGCGAATAAGCTCCGCGCCAGATTCATTGCTTTCGCTGCAAACAAGTAAGACGGGAAGCTATGAGGTAGAAGGAGCCGGAAGTATGAATGGCGTATCTTCGTTTGGTAAACAGTATGCTATTTTATGTCAAATACAACGAACCTCTACTTCATAGCTATTTTGTTGCCCGACCAGCTCTGTACGCGGGTGAGGGCTATACAGCAATACATAGCTGGCAAATTTCATAGTCGCAAATCTCTGCGTGTGATACCTCATATTACGCTCAAGGCTCCTTTTACCTTTAAGAGCAACAGGAATGGAGAATTACTTTCCTGGTTTTCGGGTCTTGAAATTGACGTGCGACCTTTCGAGCAGGAATTACGGAATTTCGGATCTTTTAACAACACAAAGAGTCCGGTGATTTATATAAAACCTACCGCTACGGAATCACTTCACAAGTTGCAGCAGCAGGTGATTGAACAGTTTTCACAAGCATTTCCTGAGCAGCCGATCAACTTTTCGGAAAAGAATTTTTCGCCACATGTTACGGTGGCTTACCGTGATTTACAACCAGCTCAGTTCAGGGAAGCCTGGAAAGAATTCAGTCAGTATGATTTTACAGACCAATTTTCAGTTCAGGCTCTTCAGCTTTTACGGCATGATGGTCAAAAGTGGAACGTAGTGGAAACATTTACGATCAGCTGATATGACGTCGGTACAGGATTGAAACTTATATTTGCTTTTACAATGCTGTATGTTTTGTCAATTTTAAGATTGTTATGACCAGTTATCCCAACGCATCAGGCATTATTCTCGCGCTTGATTGTATCATTTTTGGTTTTGATGGAAAGGATATCAAACTATTGCTGATCAAGAGAAATTTCGAGCCCGAACAAGGCAAGTGGTCGTTGATGGGTGGTTTTTTAGAAGCAGAAGAAAACCTGGAAGATGGTGCCAGTCGTATCTTGCATGATTTAACAGGGTTAAAAGATATATATGCAGAACAATTGGGAGTGTATGGAAATGTGGGACGTGATCCGGTTGCCAGAACAGTGTCAGTCGTATTTTTCGCCCTAATCAACATTGATGATCACGATAAAGATGCAGTCAAAAATCACAATGCCTCATGGATAGCCCTGGACTGCCTGCCTTCTTTGATTTTTGATCACAATGATATGGTCGTTCAGGCTATCGAACATTTGCGCTACAAGGCAGCTATGCATCCATTGGGATTCGAACTACTTCCCGAGCAATTCACGATTCCACAGCTTCAGAAACTTTATGAGGCCATTTATAATACACCCATAGATCGCCGCAACTTCAGCCGCAAACTGCTTTCAACCGGATTATTGATCGACACGGGATTGAAAAACAGCCATTCCGCTACCAAAAAGGCAACTATGTATAAGCTCGATACGGTACGCTACAAAAAGAAATTTAACTCTTTCTGGAATTTTATGCCCGAATCCCGGGAAAGCCTGATGAGTAATTAGACTTCCAGGGCACCGAC
>DASYHR010000246.1:0-3386 GCA_035998385.1 Dyadobacter sp.
GTACCCACTCCCATCGGGAATCTCGAAGACATTACCCTTCGGGCGATCAACGTTTTAAAAAGTGCTGATGTGATTCTGGCAGAAGATACCCGTACGTCGGGCCACTTGCTGAAGCATCTCGGAATCAGCAAACCTTTACAAAGTTACCACATCCACAACGAGCACCAGACAGTTGCCCGTGTCACTGAGCGTATCCTGAAAGGCGAAACCATGGCACTTGTGTCGGATGCGGGTACTCCTGCCATATCAGATCCCGGTTTTTTACTGGTTCGGGAATGTCTGCGCCAGGGTATTCCTGTAGAATGTTTGCCCGGCCCTACGGCATTCGTACCGGCACTGGTGAATTCCGGATTGCCGAACGACCGGTTTACGTTCGAAGGTTTTTTACCTCATAAAAAAGGAAGGCAAACACGTTTGCAGCAGCTTGCTCTGGAAGACCGCACCATGATATTTTACGAATCGCCGCACAGATTATTGAAGTCTCTGCAGCAATTTGCCGAATATTTCGGAGCAGAAAGGCCAGTGTCCGTATCGCGTGAACTCACCAAAATGTTTGAAGAAAATGTAAGGGGAACTGTGACGGAAATACTCGCTCATTTTTCTACCAAAGCAATAAAAGGAGAAATCGTGATTATTGTCGGCGGAAAAAATAGTGCACAAAAAGTTACAGATGATTCTGAAGATTAATAATTCCCGACAGCCACTCCCGATGAAGACAAATAGCAAATCCGCCTTTATACAAAAGATATTTTTAACGTTTTCCCTGGCATTCGTACTGATTGGTCATCAGGCAATAGCTCAGTTTGAAACCCTCAGTCCTGAAGCCAAAGTCAGCCTGATAACAGTAAGTCCGGGTAAAGAATTATACTCAGGTTTTGGACACAGTGTTTTGTGGGTTTCAGATCCGATCCAGCGTATTGACCGCGCTTATAACTATGGCACGTTCAGTTTCGAAACCGGCAATTTTTATGTCAAATTTCTGAGAGGAACTCTGCCTTATTCCCTTTCAGTCGGACCGCTTTATTACCAGACAGCCTACTGGGAGTCGGAAAACCGGTCTATCAAAGAGGAAGTATTAAACCTTTCTCAGGCTCAAAAACAGAAGCTTTACAACTTCCTGGAAAACAATTATCTGCCGCAAAACAGACTTTATCAATATAAATTCTTTTTCGACAACTGCTCCACCCGAATGGCGGATGCTCTGAAAGCAGCCTGTGGAGATAGCCTTCAGTTTCCCGGTTATACGCATGAAAAACGTAGTTTTAGACAGTGGATCGACAAATACGCTTACAAGCAAAATCCATGGGCAGACTTTGGGATGGATCTGGCGATCGGTGCTCCTTCCGACGAAGTTGCCACCCCTGAACAAGCTACATTCCTTCCCGATAATCTGAGTACAGCATTTGCCGACTCTAAAATCAAAATCGGCAGCCAGACATTACCTCTGATCGCATCCAGGCGTGATATTTTTGTAGCTCAACCTGTAGACCATGCGGAATTGATTACCCCTATGATCTTCTTCTGGGCATTAGCCGCCATCGTATTGGCATTCACCTACTGGCAGATCAGAAAAGAAAAGGTCAATTTCATGCTGGATAAATTTTTGTTCGGATTTGCAGGAGTTATCGGGTGGTTTATTCTTTTACTATGGTTCGGAACCAATCACGGCGTAACGGCTTACAACTATGATATTTTGTGGGCTTTCCCGCTCTGGATGCCGCTGATATTCTTTATCACGCCCAAAAGCAAGCCAGCCTGGTTCCAGTTTTTATTGATATTTTATGGATTTCTATTACTTTGTGCAACCGGAAATCTTCAAAAACATAATCTGGTCGTTATTCCTATATTACTGACCCTGATTGTCCGGGTTTATTATATGAATAATTCACTTTCTAAAATTCCGTCAGGCGGAAAACTTACGAATGAATCTTGAATTACTGACCCAACAAACCGTAGAACTCGTTAGAAAAGCTTCAACTTTTATTCAGCATGAAGCTGCACTTTTTTCACGCGATAAAATAGAATACAAAGACCTGAACAACCTTGTTTCTTACGTAGACAAGGAAGCAGAGAAACTGCTGGTGGCAGGTTTGACTGAGATACTACCCGAAGCCAGTTTCATTACCGAAGAGGGCACAACCGGACAGGAACCTGATCCCAGTGCTTTGAACTGGATTATTGACCCGCTGGACGGAACCACCAACTTTATTCATGGTATTCCGGTGTATTGTGTCAGCGTTGGTTTGGCCAGAGGAAAAGACCTTTTGATTGGCGTGATCCATCAGCCCAATATGGACGAGATGTTTTATGCCTGGAAAGACGGAGGAGCATGGTGTAATGACAAAAAACTTTCCGTATCCGGTACACCCACATTGCAGGAAAGTCTGATCGCTACAGGCTTCCCTTATTACAAATTTGAAAAGCAAAAGCGCTACATGCACATTCTGGAATTGCTCATGCGTAAAACCCATGGTATACGCAGAATGGGAGCTGCGGCGGTTGATTTGGCCTATGTGGCTGCCGGCAGATTTGACGGTTTTTACGAATATAACCTCAACTCCTGGGATATGGCCGCCGGCGTATTGATGATCAAGGAAGCAGGCGGAACTGTAACAGACTTTAACGGAGGTGACAATTATCTTTTCGGGGGAGACATCATTGCTGCTGCCGGAGCTCATCAGGAACTTGTAGAGGTAATAAGGTCTAATTTCTGATCTCAATACCTTCAATCTTAAAATCAAAACACCATGGAACCGGACAAACTACGTTATCCTATCGGTCAATTTGTACCTCAGGATAGCTATTCACCTGCTGAAAATAAAACCAACATTCAGATCATCAGCGCACTGCCATCTAAGTTTATCAATCTGATGGGCAGCTGGGATGATGAAAAATTAAATACCGTTTACAGACCTGACGGCTGGACTGTGAGACAGGTAGTACATCATGTTGCAGATAGTCATATCAATGCCTATACCAGAACACGACTTGCGCTCACAGAAGATAACCCAACCGTTAAACCTTATGACGAGGCGGCGTGGGCAGAATTGCCTGATGCAAAAACGGCACAAGTGGAATTGTCACTTCAGCTTATACGTTATGTACATCTTCGCTGGGTATTGTTATTAAATTCGATGAACGAAGCCGATCTGGCAAGAACATATTTTCATCCGGGAAGTCAGGAAACGGTGAGAATGGACGCAATGATTGCGCATTACGCCTGGCATAGCGAACACCATTATCAGCATGCGTTTCAGCTGGCAGCAAGGAACAATTGGCAATAAACTGATGTTTTCAGCGCATGGGTATACAAGAAATCATCGTGTTGCTTCTTTTTGCCGTTGCCGCAGGTTTTATGGGCAGGAAGTTTTACAAGTCCTTTAACA
>DASYHR010000252.1:0-2383 GCA_035998385.1 Dyadobacter sp.
CAAATTAAACTGGATGAATACGCTGCAAACGGATACAGATTGGTGTCAACAGATTCGACCAATTTCGGGGCAGCGATTTATTTTCACTTGTATTTTGAGAAGGATATATAAGAGATAATAATACAATCAATATTAATAAAATGGCAACCTGAGTGATCCCGGGTTGCCATTTTTGTGATATCAAAAGCCAGAATTTTATCTGCTAACGCCAGTTGCTGTACGGGGCTTTGGAAGTTCTTTTCTTGGAATTTTTTGATCCATCTGCGCAGTGTTATAAACAAATGCTGCTACCACGGTTGCCATCTGTTTCAGATCATCCATCACAAGCCTTTCATAAGTATCCACATTGGTATGGTGCGTACGGGTATTGTACTCTATTCCATCCTGAATAAACTGGAAACCTGGTAAACCAACAGCATCAAAACTCTGGTGATCGGTACCTCCGGTATTACGGGAAGTAACTGTAGGCTGGTCAATAATATCCTTAAACTGCCCCAGCCAATTTTCGAAAATGGCACGTGGACCTTCATTCCCCTGAAGATAGATCCCGCGAATACGACCAGTACCATTGTCAATATTATAGTAAGCCGACAATTTCTCATGGGCCGGCAACAACTTCATCGTTTGTGGATCGCCGAATGTATTTTTCACATAATTCCGTGAACCATGCAAACCTTGCTCTTCACCCGACCACAGTGCAATTCTGATCGTACGCTTTGGCTTCAAACCTGCCGCCTGTAGGATACGAACCGCCTCCATCATGACCGTACATCCCGCCGCATTGTCCGTTGCGCCGGTAGCACTGTGCCATGAGTCGAGGTGACCACCGAGCATTACCACTTCGTCTTTCAGCTTCGGATCTGTACCCGGAATTTCAGCAATCACGTTTCCGGTTTTCAGATTTTTATCATAAAAAGTCGTTTTTGATTCTGCCTCAATCGTTACCGGAACGCCGCTTTGCACCAGACGAGCCATGAGTCCGGCATGTTCGGGAGCGATCTCGAACGCAGGTCCGGCTACAGGTGAATCACCCTTGTATGATGCGCCATTGGTCGTAAAAAAAGTACCATGTTTACCTGAGCGCCCGGCCAGCTCCAACATAATCCCTTGTGTTTTCAACGTGCTGTCCACTTTACTGCGGAAGGAGCGCATTTTCAGCAACCGCTCCATTTGCTCGGGATTGAAACTGCTTTGTCCGAATGGCTGAGAATTGGTCATTTTTTCAAGATCCTCAGCGGTGTAACGGGTGGCATCAGGCTTGAATGTAGGATCAGTGTCTGCCTGACTTCTTGTCAAAACGACTTTCCCTTTCAAATTCCCGTTTGCATATTTTTTCAGGTCATCCTCATTCTGAATATCTACAACCACCACCTCACCCGTAAGCGCACCGCTGGTACCGCTGGTCCATGCTTTTGGAATAGCAATAAAAGGCATATAGTAAGGTTTGGTCATTGCCAGGTAACTTTTCTCTACCTGCCATCCTTTTCCAAATTCACCCCATTCCTGTAAACTTGCATTCTTTAATCCCCAATCTTTCAACTGCTTCACAGACCAATCTGCGGCACGTTGAAAACCTGGCGAGTTGGTAAGGCGGGGCCCGGTTACGTCGGTTAAATGGTGTGCAATTTCTTGTACTTTTGAGTTTTCCAATCCCTCTTTTTTGATTTTAGCCAGTGCAGACTGATCCACTTCCTGGGCAAATAGCAACGTGGGAGAAAGGAATAGTAAAGGGTAATAAAGTCTTTTCATACAGTACTGTCGTTGTTGAATTAATTGATATTTCAAATGTAACTATTTTTAACTTGACCTTCCTATCAAATACTACTATCACACAATTCCATTTTTGCCAAATTAAATTTTGAATTAATTATCTGAAACAGTTTTCCGAACTCAAGGAATTCTGTCACAATTTAATCACTTCAGCAAACGATTCCCTATCCCAATAACCTGAACGGTAGAAATTTGACCTTCATTTTTGGATTCAGGCACTTTAATCAATATAAAATCTTCTATCAAATGTAACCAGGCTACAACGTTATGAGCTATTGACGTGTAGATGCCATCAACGCAAAGTCCGGTTTCTTCCGGGAAGTTGGCCGCAGATAAAAGTCAACATAACTGAGCTACGGCTGTACGAGCGCATTTAAATGACATGGTTGCATTGAACCCAGCTTTTGCAGATGTTGCTCCACATCCAAACAGGTAGTGTATTGACCCATTATTTATCCTTTGAGAAGCCAAAAAATTAAAACATTATTTTAAATTAACCATTTTTTTTAGGATAACTCAAAATTTTATTCTACATTTACACTATAATATAAAATAAAGTTATGAATAAGGGAACAGTTAAGTTTTTTAATGATGCCAAAGGTTTTGGTTTCAT
>DASYHR010000277.1:0-6377 GCA_035998385.1 Dyadobacter sp.
CAATTCTGATCACTTCCCTATTTACATCGCACTTCAGTTTGAAGAACAAGCCGACGAGCAGCAGGAAGAGCCGGAAGCGGACCGTGAAGAAATTGAAGAAGCTGAAGAAAAAATAAACAAAGAAGTGCCGGAATAAATATATGGATGACAGTCATTTGATAATGAGGATGTGCAACACTTACATTCACCCTCACGTAATGGTGGATGTAAGCATTTTACTTCAGACTCAAAAACCAAATGACACCAAAAACAAGCATTCCCGTAAACTCCGCACCCGTGTGGTGCCGTGCTTCACTATTTAGCCTGGCTTTGTTCTCAGGCGTATTGCTGGCCTCCTGCTCCAGAGAAGATGACGTCGTAACCGAGCAGGAGGCAGGCAGTACTGCTGTCTCGATCGACAGTACCATAAATTCATCCGCAACTCCGGAAGGCAATACCGGCACCGCTGAAAATGCTGATGACCTTATCGCCAACTCCACTTTCTCTTCTGTTGTCGCTATCAACTTCGGGTCTACTGTATCGATCACCAATCCACTTGCGGGTGCCGGCGTTACCGTGACAGAGACAAATGGAGATGTGGTCATTAACGCTACCGTTGCTGAAGTTGAATATGTCCTTTCCGGAACAACCACTAATGGTTCTGTTAAAGTATATAGCGACAAAAAATTCAAGCTGACGCTCAATGGTGTAAACATCACCAATAATGACGGACCGGCGATAAACATCCAATCAGGCAAAAGGGCTTTTGTGATGTTGAATGACAATACTACGAACAGCCTTACTGACGGTGTCACATATACAGCCAGTGGAACTGAGGATATGAAAGGTACCTTTTTCAGTGAAGGGCAACTTATTTTCTCAGGAAACGGAAGCCTTAGCCTAAAATCAAATAACAAACACGCTATCTGCAGCGACGATTATGTGCGTATCATCAGTGGTAAAATTACTGTGACAGGTGCTGCGTCCGACGGCATTCATACCAACGACGCCTTTATTGCAGATGGAGGAGAAATCAATATCACTGCAACGGATGACGGAATACAATGTGAAGAGGGGTACATTGTAATCAACAGTGGCGTTTTCAAAATCAACGTGGTTGACAAAGGAATTACGGCAAGCTGGGATACAGATGCAACTATTGATCCTTATGTTACCATCAACAATGGAACAATTGATATCACATCCAGTGCGGGGGAAGGCATTGAATCTAAAAGTGTTCTGACGATTAATAATGGAACGATCGTGGTAAAAACGGCGGACGACGCGCTGAATGCAGGCTCCTTCATCTACATCAACGGAGGTACGACCTACGCCTATAGCAGCTCAAATGACGGTATCGATTCGAATGGAAAAATTACAGTCACAGGAGGTAAAACGATTGCTGTCGGAGCGGGATCGCCCGAGCAAGGGTTTGATTGTGACAACAGTACTTTTAAAATTGTTGGTGGATTTGTTGTAGGTATCGGCGGAGGCAGCAGTTTGCCCACTGCCAGTGTTTCTACGCAGCCGTCCGTGCTGCTGGGATCAGGAACAGCCAATCAGATCATACATATCCAATCCAATGAAAATGTAGAGGTACTGACTTTTGAGATTCCTAAATCATACTCGACCCTATTGTTCTCCAACCCGAAGGTAAAGGTTGGGCAAACATACAAAGTGTTCAGCGGTGGAACTGTAACCAATGGAAAAAGTGTGAATGGGCTTTACACAAGTGGTACTTATAATCCAGGAACTGAGTCATCGACAACATTCACGACCAGTACCTTGGTTACGAGAGCAGGAGGAAGTACGGGTCCCGGCGGAAGGTAATACATATTGTAATGCGTGGAGGAACGTAACCCTCCACGCATTGCTGTTTATTTGATGTCATCAAAGCGTCCCTGATTCAGGTCTCCCGTATCAAATCCTTTTTTGAACCAATACATCCGTTGCTCCGAAGTACCATGCGTGAAAGCATCGGGTACTACGTAGCCCTGCGATTGTTTCTGAAGTTTATCATCACCAATCGCGTTGGCTGCTGCCAAAGCTGCTTCCAGATCACCAGGTTCAAGTATGTTCTTCATTTGATTCGCACGATTCGCCCAAACACCGGCCAGGAAATCTGCCTGTAATTCCAGTTTCACTGATAGTTTGTTGTAGTCCGCCTCGCTCAATCTTCTCCTTTGCTGCTGCACTTTTTCAGATATCCCCATCAGGTTCTGAACGTGATGCCCTACCTCATGTGCGATTACATAGGCAACAGCAAAATCTCCGGGTGCCTTAAATTTGGTGCGCAACTCCTCGCAGAACGACAAGTCGATATAAACCTGCTGATCGGCAGGGCAGTAAAATGGTCCCATGGCTGCAGATGCACCACCACAAGCTCCCTGCGTAGCATTTTCAAAAATTTGAAGGGTTGGTTGCTGGTACTGTGCATTATTTTCAGCATAAATTTTATCCCACACATCTTCAGTACTTCCCAATACGGTGGTTACAAGATCTGCCGTACGGTCATCAGGTCTGGGGCCGGGTTGTCTTGCACCTGTTTGCTCAGTGGTTTGCGCTCCCTGCAAATTATCCATAATCTGCCCGGGGTCCTGGCCCGTAAGCAATCCCAATACAACTACGATAATAACTCCAACGCCTCCCAAAGCTACCTTTCCTCCGCCAGACATTCCACGGCGATCATCTACATTGCTGCTCCTGCGTAAATCTTGCCAACGCATATTATTTAGTGTTTTTAGTGTTAAGTGATTCTACCTGCTATATTACAAAATTGATTCCTGAGCATCGCCATTTCCGGTTCACAGCAGATTACTTTTTTCAAATACGCCGTTTTTAGTTTGACATTGCTCCTATTAATCTCTACTTTGCAACATACCATTTTAAATTTACATTGAAATATTTCATTCTCTCAGCCTTACTTTTTATCAGTGCCTCAGCATTTGCACAGGACGGCAAACTTCCACTTGACGATAGAAAAAACGCCACATATACCGATCAGTCAACAAATCAAAAAGGCAAAGAGCAAAATTTTGAACTAGCCACAAAATGGATTTCCGGCACTGTAGGAAACCTGGAAAATGCGGTAGTCAAACAGGATAAGCAAGCAGGTGTTCTTTTGATTAACACCTATGTTCCGGTTCAAACATCCCTGTACGATTATATCCGCTTCGACTTAAATTTCACATTCACCGATCAGGGCTATCAGGTAAAAATCACCAACCTGGATGGCACTTCTCAGCTTCGTACTCCTGCAAGACTAGGTATCAATGAGAACAATCTTGTGATAGAAAATGAGATGTTATTCAAAAAAGAAACCAATAAGAAAAAGCGATCAGAAATACAGGAACAACTGGATCAGGCTAAAGCAGATAACGATCGTATTAACAGTGCCATGTTCAAAGTGCTCGCTAACCTGAAAGAATTCATCGCATCCCACTGACCAACTATTTCAATTTCTCAGTCAGATATAGATAAGCTGCAGGAAAATGATGCTCCCAAATCTGCGGATTGGCAGGATCGTTACTGTGTAACTTGTAATAGTCGTCCCCGGGATACAGCGGAATCGTAGCTCCGGTTCGTACGTAATAATTACTGTTAAAATACTTAGGCGCTTCGAATTCGGGAAATTGTTTTTTAACCGTCTGAGAAACCATCTTGCCCAGGTATTTCTGGTAGTTTTTACGTGCTTTGTAGCTTGGCTTACTCATTTGATTGTAAGCATATTTCAGCGCAATATTTTTGGGAAATTTCTGTTTTTTGATCTGTGCTTTGGCTCCGTGAAAAGGATTGACTGAAGTAAAATCATCCACAGTCTGAACGGTAAAAGGTACGTCGGGAACCCAGTCCGCAGTGTTTACAACGTTGTAAGCCCAACCGTTCCGCGTCAGATTTTCATATTCATAGGCGTAAAATAAATTGCCTGGCTTCGGTCCTGCGCTGCAGTAGGTTTTGAAGCGGATATCAGCAGGTAAACGTCCTGTTTTCTTCAAATTTTCAAGATGACTAGTTAGCAGAAAGGTAATACCCCCACCCTGGCTATGCCCGGTCAGTATAAATTCTTTCATTCCGGTTTTGTAGCAGGAATCAATTTTCGGCACAATATCTCTGGACAAATAAGCCATAGAAACCAGCCAGCCCACATGGACGGCTGCATTGGGATTATCTGCCAAGTGGTAGTCAAATGTAAAATCTTTGGAAAGCCTTAGAGTTCCTTTGGCCGGAACCATTGCTGCGTATAAGTTGGCTAAAAAACTAACGCCTGTCTGTGTGGTACCCCTGATTGCAATTAATCCCAGCTTATCATTCTTCTTCCAAAAATCCCACAGATTATCGAAACCTACGGTTGCGGATCTGTATACCTGTTTGAAATGCTCGGGTGCCGGTACCGTCTTTCCCTCCTGCCATTTGTCTACATCAATATGTACCCTGTTATTGATTTTAAGCGTTTCAATGTATTCCTGTTTGTCAAAATAAGGATTTAATTGCTGGGCATGTAAATTGGGGGCGGTCAGGAGCAGGCAACAAACAAGACCAAAAGTGCAGACTGATTTCATAAGCTGAGCGTATATAGGTGTGTGTGTAAATATAGCGAAATCCGTATTTATTTGAGCTTCTTCCATTTTGCTTCCAACATATCGGCTATGATACGGTAACCTTCGTCAGAGGGATGTAAACCATCGTAAGTCATGTAAACAGATTCCTTTGGATAAGGATAAGCATCTTTGACAGGATCAAAAGGAATAGTTGTATATTTGGGATATTGGTAATTCGCGTAGCTTTCAGAGCCAGGTACCCGCAGCTTTTTGAAGTGAACCATCTTTTCGGGAATCATACCACTATCGTGATATAAATCCACCACAGGCATCTTCTCCTTTTTCCCTATCTCCACGATCGCATTGGCGAACTGCTCCAGCGACTGCTCATTCTTCAGTTTGTAAGAGCCAAAGGCATTGTTCTTCCCATTGTTGATATAAACAAAATCCCCCCTTTGCATAGGAGTAATGAGGATAATTTTCGCTTTTTTATTCAAAGAACGCAGTTTGCCGGTGATGACTCTGAAAGCTCCATACACAGTTCCCGATCCCTTATTATCCTTATAATCGGCGTAAGTCCCGAGTGGTTTACCCTGCCACCAGTCATTTGTCCCAAGAAATATGGTATACACGTCGGCTTTGGTTAAATCCAAAGTTTCAATCTTGTCAGCGATATTGACGGAAGTCCATCCGTTAAAGCCCTTGTTGATATAGCTTACGTGCGGATGCCGGTCAGTGATCAGAGTCAGATACCCTTTGGTAATCCTGTTACCCGTTTCATCCGGGTGGTCATTCAGGTAAGTAATGGAATCCCCGATGGCAAGCCAGGTTATTTTTCGTGGAGCAGAGCCCAGGCATAACACAAGTAAGATAGGCAACAGGAGTATTTTTTTCATATAAGGAATTTTAAAGATGCGTCGATCCGGAATTAAAGCAATAAAGTAAAATATTATCCATGACTACCTTTATAAAATAGTTTTTTATAAAAGTTGGATCCCAGGCTGAATCCGTCCAAATTCATGAATCATTTTAAGGAAATAGATACACCCGTTGGCAGGCTGAAATTGATCGCAACCGGGATCGGGCTGGCTGCCATACTTTGGGAGCATGACAAGCCGGGACGGGTGAAAATAGATTGGGGTGACTTAGACGAATCCGATCCTGTTCTTATTGAGGCTGAAACACAATTGGCGGAGTACTTTGCAAAGAAAAGAACCACTTTCGATCTGCCACTAGATTTTATCGGCACCGATTTTCAAAGAAAAGTTTGGGCCGAATTGCTGAAAATTCCTTTTGGCGAAACCCGTACCTATGGAGCAATTGCAAACGAACTGGGAGATAGCAACGCGGTGCGTGCCGTAGGTGCTGCAAATGGCAAAAACCCAATTTCAATCATCGCTCCATGCCACCGTGTAATCGGTGCATCGGGCAAACTAACCGGTTTTGCAGGTGGTCTGCAAAACAAAGATTTCTTACTGAGACTGGAGCGCTCAGGCAAAACACCAACTCTATGGGACTAAAATTTATTGCAAATCTTACATCTATGAAACTCACCTCGGCCCTTCTTCTTTCTGTATTGCTACTTGCGGCTTGTCAGCCAAAAACTGATTCAACAGGTACCAAAGAACCGTCCCGACTCTCAGGAACATGGCAATTGGTGTCTGCCAGAATTATTACGGAAGGTGATACCGCAATTACGTTTCCTGTGCCCAACCGCGAGATGATCAAAATGTTTACAGACAATGAGTTTGCTTTTTTCAACCACAATATCCGACAAACTTCTAAAGATTCGGCCATTTTCTCTGCCGGCAGTGGGACCTATACACTAAAAGGAGAAGATTACACCGAACGTCTCACCTA
>DASYHR010000281.1:0-5371 GCA_035998385.1 Dyadobacter sp.
GGATCAAGTCCTAAACTTGTGGAGGGCATAGGATTTTTTTAGGTTTGTGTTTTTAATCAAACCGCATAGTTTTGGAGAGTTTCTTGCCGCTTATCGAGTTAATCTTACCGGAGTTTATAATTGAGAATTACTTACTGACGCATGTAGAGAAGTCAGCAGAACGTTATCATGTCTATTTGGAAGAGAAGAATTACTCAGAAGACGATCCCAGAAAAGCAGACTTACTCTCCAAAGGATATTTTCCCACCATCACTTTGCAAGATTTTCCGATTCGAGGTTACAAAGTATTCCTTCATATCAAACGTCGTAGGTGGCTCAATATCAAGACAGGTAAAATAGAATACAGAGATTGGAATGAAGTAGCAGAAGGAACGCGGATGACGAGTGAGTTTTCCGCTTTTTTAAAAGCGATTGGTGGATACGAGGGCTAATGATGTTTGGAGCATTGGACGTTTCTATGGAGTTAACGGCAAAGATCTGTTGCGTCAATACCGTGATTTTCAGAGCGGATTCAAGGAATGGAATCAAAGAGGACATGCTAAAAAGTGGCTTTTGTTTCCTGAAAACATAGGCTCTCACCTTTCTATTGACGAGACGAGCCTCTCTCGGGGCGAGCTCTATACAATTCTCACAAACAAGGCTGCCAAAGGCGGGCGTGGAAGCATAGTTGCCATTGTGGCCGGCACCAAGGCGGAAACGGTTATCGAAGTTATTCGGAAGCTGCCAGAGGTACAACGCAAAAAAGTTACAGAAATAACCCTGGATATGGCTGGCAGCATGTCAATGATTGCAAAGCACTGTTTTCCCAGAGCAGTACGCGTCACTGATCGTTTTCATGTACAACGATTGGCTACCGAAGCCTTGCAGGAAATGCGGATAAAATTGCGTTGGGAGGCACTAGACCTAGAAAATGAAGCAATTGAGCAGGCTAAAAATGATCAAACTGAATATATACCTGAGATACTGTCCAATGGAGACACCCTAAAACAGCTACTGGCTAGAAGCAGATATGCCCTTTACAAAAAGCCGAACACTTGGACTGATAATCAGAAAGAAAGAGCGCAATTGCTCTTTGAGCGCTTCCCAGCCCTTAAAAAAGCATATGATCTGGCACAAGAACTCAGCAACATCTTTACTAACACAACTCAAAAGATCTACGGGTTGACAAGGCTGGCCAAATGGCATGAAAAAGTAAGGCAATCTGGTTTCAAGTCATTTAACACTGTTGCCAGGTCGATTCAGAATCACTATCAAACCATCCTGAACTATTTTGATAACAGAAGTACTAATGCTTCCGCAGAGTCCTTCAACGCAAAAATAAAAGCATTTAGAAGTCAGTTCAGAGGGGTTCGCAACGTCGAATTTTTCCTTTACCGTCTAACTCAATTATATGCTTAATCCAAGTTACTCCACAACATTTGGTCTTGATCCCAAAGTCCCCAATTGACCGGCTTTTGCCATCTTTCATATCCACTGATTCTTTCCTATATTTGATATTTTGCCAGCTACAAAGAAGCGGATGCTATTTCCCAATCAGCACTTTGAACAACTTGCAAACTGTCTGTCAACGTATAGAAAATGAAAGTATCTCCGCAAGAACCTTTTAAGATCATTTACTCGATTCTGAATCATGAATATCTTGGATATATATTCGAATCGTTTGTTGTACAACTTGATCAGCACGGAGATTTCACCTACCAGATACAAAACATCTCTTCCAAAAATATCAGTGAATTCAGCAGCGGAGTAGATCATACGGATATTGAGCTGGTGAAACTGATCGACGAAATCCAGCAGGATGTTATTCTTAAAAAATTCAATCCCAAGAGACTTAATACCGTCGATTTCTTTCTCAAAATTTTCGACACACAAAAAGGCGACAAGGGAACACAGGAAGCTATTGCTCATTTTCTTGAAAAAGCGAAGGCGAAAATCCTGAGTAAGCTGGAAGGCAAAAGCCTGTTCATCATGGGAAGCGATGGCAACCCGTTGTGGAAGGAATTAGTTTGGGAGTCGGAGAAAGCGACCATACGCTTTCATTTCGTAAGAAATGAAGACAATACACACTATTTCCCTACGATCAGGTTCCAGTTTGAAAAGCTTGAATTTCAATATAAAAATGCCATTTTGATTTGTGAAGATCCGGCTTGGTTGCTGATCGACAATCATCTATATCATTTTGACGGAGATGTTGACGGAAAAAAAATCAAACCGTTTCTTTCGAAAAAATTCATAGCCATTCCCGGTAACGTGGAAGAGCAGTATTATACAAAATTCGTAGCGCCGCTAATTGCTTCCTATGACGTGGTTGCCAGAGGATTTGAAATCCGAAAAATCACATCCCCTCCCCGTGCGGTACTTACGATCTCAGATAGCGCAGTCAATTTCAAAAAAACTGAAAAACTGATCTTTGCCGGATCCGACAGCCCGGATATCGCTTTTGAGGAGAATGACGACGAAGTGATTCTGGATCTCTCGTTTCAATATGGTGTTGGCAATTTTGCTTTCAGAACACATGCAGAAGCGGCTCCGTCAAGTGTTTCAATAGAGAAAAAAGGAGACGAATATTTATTTCACAAGGTAAAAAGAGATCTGACGACGGAAAGTTCGCAGGCTCAGCTTATCAAAAGCTGGGGACTGGAGTTACACCATGGACGTACAAGTATTTCCAAATCCGAAGCTTTTGGATGGCTTCAAACCTATGCCGATCAGCTCAGAGAAAACAACATTGAGCTAAAACAAAACACTTCTGATTCCAAACGTTATTTCCTAGGCTATTCTTCTCTGGATATTTCAATTCAGGAAGGCCGGGATTGGTTTGATATTCATGCGCGGGTGCAATTCGGGGAGTTTGAAATACCATTTCTTCAGTTGAAAAACTATATCCTCAATCAGAAGAAAGAATTCGTATTACCCAATGGTGAGATCGCAGTCATCCCCGAATGGTGGTTTACAAGATACTCTGAGTTATTCTCGTTTACTGAAAACCACCAAGGTGAGTTACGACTTAAAATGCATCACCTGGCGCTTGTTCAGGAGTTGCGGGAAGAGAACCTGGCCAGTGCTGTAATTAGCCGAAAGCTTGAAAATTTGCGTGATTTCAATCATATTGAAGCTACCGAAGCTCCGGTTCATTTCAAAGGTGAGTTGCGACCGTACCAAAAATCGGGTTACGATTGGTTACACTTCCTGAATCAATACAGATTTGGCGGTTGTCTTGCAGATGATATGGGCCTTGGTAAAACTGTGCAGACTTTGGCATTTCTTCAATCTCAAAAGGAGCAGGGAATTACAGAGCCGTCTATGCTGATTATGCCTACTTCACTGCTATACAACTGGATGCTGGAGGCGAAAAAGTTCACCCCTGATTTGAAAGTTCTTACGTACACCGGTACCTACAGAGAAAAAAATACGGAGCAGTTCAGCAACTACGATCTCATTCTGACATCTTATGGGATCGTCAGGCTGGATATTGATTTCATTCAACCTTTCAGGTTCAATTATGTCATTCTGGACGAATCGCAGGCAATAAAAAATCCATCATCAATCATTTCGAAGGCGGTAAGAAAGTTAAATGCCACAAACAGGCTGATTCTCACCGGTACACCGGTTGAAAACAGTACACTGGACTTGTGGTCGCAAATGTCGTTCATCAATCCTGGCTTACTCGGAACTCAATCCTTTTTCCGCGATGAATTTCAGATTCCGATCGAAAAGAAAAATGATTCAGACAAGAACAAACGGCTCTATAATCTAATCAAACCATTCATATTACGCAGGTTGAAATCTCAGGTAGCCACGGATCTTCCGGAAAAAGTCGAGAGTATTCAATACTGCAATATGAGTGAGGAACAGGAAAAAGCGTACGAAGAAGCGAAAGCTTATTACCGCAACCTCATCCTGGAAAGTATTGATACAGCTGGACTATCGAAGTCACAGATGGTGGTGTTACAAGGTCTGACAAAACTTCGGCAGCTTGCCAATCACCCGAAGATGGTTGATACCGCTTATGTGGATGGATCAGGTAAGTTTGAAGATGTCATTCACAAAATTGAAACTGTACTGAGCGAAAAACATAAAATTTTGATTTTCAGCCAATACATCAAACATCTGGATTTATTCAGAGACCATCTGAATCAAAAGAAAATCCCCTATTCTTATCTGGATGGAGCAACCAAAGACAGGCAAAGTCAGGTTGAGAATTTTCAGCAGGAAGATGATATTACCGTATTTCTTATATCATTAAAAGCAGGCGGATTAGGCCTCAACTTAACTGCCGCTGACTATGTATTCATTTTAGATCCTTGGTGGAACCCTGCCATAGAAGCTCAGGCAGTGGACAGAGCACATCGTATCGGGCAAAAACGGACGGTCTTCACCTATAAATTCATTACGAAAAATACGGTGGAAGAGAAGATTCTGGCGTTGCAACAAACTAAAAAGCAATTGGCCGATGACCTGATATCCAGTGAGGATGGTTTTGTAAAATCGCTCAGCAAAGAAGATGTATTAAGTTTACTCTCATAAACGAAAAAATCCTGCCCTTAACGGAGCAGGATTTTTAAAACTATCAATATTTTGATCAATTCAATTCAGCCTGAATTTCACGGCTGATCAAAGCCTGACGGTCAGGACCTGTTGATATAAACGTAATTGGCAGGTTCAGTTCAGCTTCAAGGAACTTCACGTACTCCACCAATTGAGACGGAATCGCATCGAAGTCATAAATACCATCCAACGATTGTTGCCATCCTTCGAAATCGCGATAAACCGGTGTAACATCGGCATCACACAAATCGTAAGGAAGCTGGTCGGTTAAAGTACCATCAGACAGGCGATAATGCGTACATACACGAATCGTGTCAAAAATAGTCAACACGTCTACTTTCATCATGATCAACTGCGTAACGCCATTGATCATCGCAGTGTATTTCAATGCAGGTAGATCTAACCATCCACAACGACGCGGACGTCCTGTAGTTGCTCCAAACTCACGACCTTCTTTCCTCATCTTTTCTCCTGTTTCTTCCAGGAGTTCAGTTGGGAACGGACCGCTTCCTACTCGTGTGCAGTATGCTTTAAAAATACCAAATACCTCTCCTACCTGGCTTGGCGCAATACCAAGACCTGTACATGCACCGGCAGCCATTGTTGTAGAGCTGGTAACAAAAGGATAAGAACCGAAGTCGATATCAAGTAACGACCCCTGTGCACCTTCAGCCAAAACAGACTGAGAATTTTTAAGCGCGTCGTTTACCAGATATTCGCTATCCACCAAGGTGAATTGCTTCATGAATTCAATCGCAGCAAAGAAATTTTCTTCCGACTGAGGTAAAACCGATGCGTAGTCAAACTGATAAAAATCAAGAAT
>DASYHR010000335.1:0-2959 GCA_035998385.1 Dyadobacter sp.
AACCGGTGACTAACATCGGTTTTTTGTTATAATTCTTTTTCTAATATTTGATTCATAATCAAACAAAACTCTATCACAATGAAACGTTTTTTATTACTCTTCGTTATCGCTTTTTCTTTTGTAGGATGCTCTAAAGATGAAATTGATCCTGATTTAACAAAGAATTTTATAGGTTCCTGGCAAAGTGAATGGACATCTGTAGCTACTAATATGAAGGGTCAGTACACATGGAATGTAACTAAGGAAACCAACACCACTTTGAAAATCACATCATATTATGAAATGAAGATAGGTGATATCATAGATGGTGGAACCGATGTAGCAACGGGAATAAAAGTGGTAAATGAAAATACATTTACACTTGACGATCCAGCCACAGAACAAAATGGTTACGTGAAATCAGAAGGAAATGGTGTTGTCTCTGGTGATATCTTAACGGTACTTGTGAAAGGTACTGATATAAAAACCGGTCAGGTTTCATCAGAAAATATAGTTCTAAAAAGAAAGTAATTAGTCGATTTACGCAAAAAGGCTGGGCAAAATCCCAGCCTTTTTGCGTTTATATTCTATCCCCCTGTTCAATCCCCTATAAAATCACCTGTGAGAGCATATGATAAACCCCCTATGTTTGAGGGTGAAATTGCGTATATCATTAGTTTTTAGGCGTATTTCTCATCCTTTGTAAGCGGTTTTCCGATATACATGTGCAGCTTGCGAACCTGTTTTGGTGAAAATCGCTGCTTTCCGTCCTTCCATCCTAGTATTTTTTTTCCTTTTTCACCTATCCTTTTGAGGAATTGGTTAGGATGAACACACCCATAAGATAATGCTAAATCTGTCTTTGAAAGAAAGTCCATACTGAACGGTACTGAATGGTGCTGAATGGTACTGAATGATACTGTATGCAAGATACTGCCAATTTTGAACTATGGCAATACTTCTGCTATCATTGTAACACATTATTCAACGGCGGGTTATAAGTCTCGTCAGAACTTAAATTTTGACCTATGTTAGTTGTACTTGTTGCTATATTTTTTTTGTGGTTATTAATGAAGTCATAAAATGGCGAGTATTCCACCTGACTATTTCCGGACTGCTGCTGAACAGTACAATTTAGAAACCATCAATCGTAAAGACTGGTTGCGTTGGCAAATTAGTATTGCAGAGAAATCACTGTTGGAATATCAGAAGGAGCTGATTGAGTATTATAAGGAGGTTGAAAAATTGGGTGCCGTATTTGATAAATCTGGCAATGTAGGATTACAGCAGTTAAAAGGTGGAGCTTCCCAAATAATGACAGTAGGAACGGTGTTAGCTGCTGTCCCAACCGGTTATACGCAAGTAGTAGGAGGAATAATGATTTTTGCTAGCAGTTTTTTTCAGAAAGCCGAAAACAAACGAAATGCAAAAAGAGTCAACGAAATAATTTCGATCGCAATAGTTAGGAATGCTGAAGCACAAAAAGTAGGTGTTTACAAAACTACCTATGAACGTGAATTACTAATGATGACTCTGATTCCTATTGTTTTGGTAGCCGTGTTAATTTTTATTATTCTCAAATAAGCATTATGGCATCTATACCATTAAAGGGTGATCGGTTAATTGCAAAGGTAAAACTGTCAGTTTACGCAGAATCTAATTTGAAAACGGATTTGGGGCCAATGCCTCCTGGACCGGGTGCATTGCGCGAAACTTGGCAATACCCTGGTGTAAGAGAATCGGGTGAAGAAGTAGGCACCTACACAGGGAATATGGTTGATAGCGCCTATGAGGTAAACTATACTGTACAGTACTACGTAGCGGTTCAAAAAATATTTAAGTGGGAATCGGTATTGAAAATTACAAATGCCGTTGTCTGGGTTAGAAAAGATCAAGTAACAGGCGGTTGGGACATGGGTGTTGATGCACCTAAAGACAGTATACCCCCACCCCCAAAAAATGATGATGACAACACGAATATGTATTTGAGTTTGGCGGTTGCAGCGGCAGGTTTTGTAAAGTTTATTTTACCAAGATTTCAGAAATAATGGATGTGTATTTCGCGCCTGGCAAATTCAATGGTGATGGAACGTACAACGTTCAGGACCTGATAGATAAGATTAATCGGGTGAAGGCTGGTGAAAATGTTCCCGGCGTGACTGTATTTGACGGTGATAAGCTGATTAATCAGATAAAGCCAGGTGGATCTGGTGAAGAATTAAAATCACCATCATTGATAACTATCGGATTGGTCGGTTTGCTTGTATACATACTTTTTCCAAAACCCAAAAAGAAACGTGATTCCTGA
Organism: Dyadobacter sp.; assembly: GCA_035998385.1. GTDB lineage: Bacteria > Bacteroidota > Bacteroidia > Cytophagales > Spirosomataceae > Dyadobacter. The sequence goes on from DASYHR010000335.1 coordinate 2,288, forward strand.
AAGCAAAAGCGGACTTGGTAAAAATGTTTCGGAGGATCTGAATAAACCTACGAATGTGACCGGCAAATTTTCCGAGTATGGAATGCTTGTAGTTTCCGGCGATAACATTCAGGATTTGGGTAGCTGGTTGCATAACCATGCACACGTTACACTGAAAGATTTCTACGCCGGTAAAGCTGTGGAATATTACAGGCAATTGCATTGGACTGATATGCTTGCCTTGGTAGAGCTGAGTAAGTCGAAAGGCATAAACCCGTATACAAAAGTTGTCGGCTTTCATGCCGGACAGAACAACTACGTATACATGGATGAGTTAGCGGTTATCATGCTCATTCAGGAGATTGCGAATAGTAACGGTTCAAAGGATTGGAATTCGATGATTGCGAAAAATTATCCCTTTCCTGTAGACCAAAAGGATACAGGTGATCCGTATAGCCCGTGGAATCCGAAAGGGATATATTTTAGCAAAAAGCCGATATGTGCATACGATTCGAAGAATGGATATATCATTTTCAAAGATGGTGAAATCATCTGGACGAAAACGGGAGGCAGATACAAAGATGCGGTCAACGGTGAAGCGTTCTCTTATGATGAAGCAAAGCAGACCGTGCTCTTTTCCAACGGGACCATACTTAATCTGGTAACACTGGAAAGGGTGACAGTTGACAAAAA
>DASYHR010000351.1:0-10160 GCA_035998385.1 Dyadobacter sp.
CTGGTTGCTTCTGGAGATAACCTGGTACAAGGCAAGCCAGTGCGTTTTCAGGTATGCATTACTTGGCAATAATGAAAAATCATTAAACTGAAACGGCTCTCCGGCATTGGACTGGTTGTCGTTTCTTCCGGTATTATCCGAACGTTCTTCGCTAAAAAGCCCGCTGGTTTCTCCGATTCCGTTCCCGTTTCTCAACGAATTGTAAATACCATTCACCGCCGCTTCCACATCGCCGGGCGACTGGTAGTAAGAGGCGTTGGAAACTGCATTGGGATCTTCCAGATCAATAAAATCGGTAGAACAAGCACTGAGTACCGACAGACCAAACGCGGCAATAAAGACGTTAATTTTATATCTTTTGTAAAACATAACTGCTCAATTAAAAAGTAATACGTGCTCCGATATTGTAGGCACGCGCCAATGGATATTTTCCGTAGTCTACACCTGGCGTCAGGTTGGCTCCATCGTTGTAATCCACTTCAGGATTATAACCCAGATACTTGGTTAAGGTGAAAGCATTGTCTATTCCTACATAAACTCTCAGGTTACTTATCGCATTTTTACTGACCTGAGCGATTTGCGGGAAGTTGTACCCTACCGTCAAATTGGTACATCTCAGGAATGAACCGTCTTGCAGATAAAAAGTGGAAAGACGTGTACTGTTGCTCTGCGTTCCCCCGCGCGCTGCACGGTAAATTTTGCCATCGCCAGGTTGTGCTTCCGACTGGTATCTGTTCAGCACTTTGGAATATTGATTACCCGATCCTTCCATGTTGTATATGTAATAATCCTGTCCGTCCAGCACCTGACTTCCATATACTCCATTGAATGAAGAGCTGAAATCAAGATTTTTGTAGCTTGCAGAAATCGCAAAACCGTAAGTAAATTTCGGATGCGGCGTGCCTATCACCTGTTTGTCAGCATCGTTCACAATCCCATCTCCGTTTACATCTTCAAAATACAGATCGCCCGGACGCAAAGGATTGGTGGAAGCCGTAGAACGAGCCGGGCCTTTCAACACATAACCATCAGGGAATTTCTGCGTGGAAGTATTATAGACGGCGTTATCCGCAGCCAGGTTTTCCATGTCAGCTTCACGAACCATTCCCTTTACTTTGAACCCATAGAACATACCTATAGGCTGACCTTCCTGTGTTACGTGCGTAATGTACGAACGTTCCGCTCCCATTGAGAAAATAGTGCTTGCACCACCCATGTCAAGTACTTTATTACGGTTGAGCGAGAAGTTTCCGTTTACATTCAGGTGGAAATCTTTTTTAGAAATTACCCTGGCATCAGCCTGAATGTCAAATCCTGTATTCTGTACTTTGGAATCACGCAGATTGGTAAGAATAGTGGATGTACCGGAGATCGCCGACAAAGGCTGATTAAACAACAGGTTGTAGGAGCGGCTGTGGTAGTAATTTACGATGACCGACAAACGGTCTTGCAATAGTCCGAGATCAAGACCTACGTTGTATTGTGAAGTTGATTCCCAGCCAAGGTTGCGGTCTTTGATACTTTCGGCCCACATTGCAGTATTCACTGTTCCGTTACCAAAAACGACACCGCCCGGCGCCGCCATGGTTTGCAGAAAGCTATAGTTTCCAATGTTGTTGTTTCCGCTCAAGCCCCAGCTCGCACGTAATTTCATGGTTGAAGATTTCCCCAGCCAGTCGCCATAAAACGACTCGTTTGATATATTCCAGCCTCCGGAAACGGATGGAAAATTACCCCAGCGGTTATTAGGACCGAAGCGCGAAGATCCATCTGTACGGAAAGAAGCAGTCAGGTAATATTTGTTGTCAAAATTATATACCGCTCTTGCCAGATACGAAAGCATCGTCCAGTTGGTTTTACCGGTGCCGGTATTTTCAGGATTCCCGGTATTCAGACCAAAATAAATAGCATCGGCTCCCTTGCCCGTAATCTCTTCGATCCTGTCATTTTGAAAACCACGCGCAGTTACAGACACTACGTCTCGTGTATTTTTCTGCGTGGTATATCCTACAAGACCGTCAAGATTATGTTTACCCCACGATTTTTTGTAATTCAAAGTAAACTCAGCGAGCCTGTCCATGAAACCAACATTTCGGGAAAGTGCGTAGGCTGCCGCCTGCGCCTGCGGAGATCCCGGAGGGTTTGCACTTGCACTCAAACTGGTTGGCTGGTAGTATTCATATTTTTCATTGAACGTCTGCAGACCCAGGTTGACTTTGAAAGTCAGATCCTGAATGATCTCGAAAGAGGCAAAACCATTGTAGGTACCCCGCTGGCCGCGACGATTGATATGGGTTTCGGTCGCAAGTGCAACAGGGTTTTCAAGATTTTGAAGGCCATAACCTGAACTTAACGCAGCTGCTTCGTTTTTGGCCAACGAACCATCTTCGTTGTAAGCTTTGAAGATTGGCATGTACACCAACGCCCCCAAAATAGGTCCCTGGTTAAACCGGCCTTCCTGAACTTCACGATTTTCATTATAGGTAAAAGCAATGTTTGCTCCGACTTTCAATCTTTTGTTGACGTCGGCATCCAGATTGGCGCGGAAGTTGGTACGCTCCTGTTTTGTGCTCAGAATGATACCTTCCTGTCCTAAATGCCCTCCGCTGATTGCATAACGCAGACCTTTTTGTCCGCCACTGAAAGCGATATTATGGCGACTTACAGGCGCATTACGGTACAGCTCATCCTGCCAGTCGGTATTGTATTTGGGAGTGATGAGCTGCTGATTGGCAAAGTCGTACAGATCTGTCGGGATACTTACAGAGCCTGCGCTACCTCCCAGATTTCTGATTCTTGTGGCGTTGTCGTCCGAGAACATCGCATCATTCCATTGTTTTCCACCGTTTACCATCAGATCACGGTATGTGTTATTACGACCGTCGATCAATAGCTGGGCAAATTCGGATGAGTTAAGCATATCCACCTTTTTGGCCAGCTGATGTACACCGAACTGATAATCGTACTCCAATTTCCCCTTCCCTTCTTTGCCTCGTTTGGTTGTAATCAGTACGACACCACCTGCGGCGCGGGATCCGTAAATTGCAGCGGAGGCAGCATCTTTCAGAATATCAATAGATTCAATATCGTTTGGATTGATGAAAACATCATTTCCCGCAGGGTAGCCGTCGATTACATATAGCGGATCTGAACTTGCATTGATTGAGCCCACGCCGCGCACACGTATTTTTGTACCCTGATACGGAGCTCCACTAACCTGTGAGATCTGCACCCCGGCAACTTTTCCAACCAATGCTTGTCCGACTGTCGGTGTAGTCAGGTTCAATTCTTTCGCTTTCACGCTTGAAACAGCTCCGGTAAGATCACTTTTACGCAGTGTTTGATAACCAACTGCCACCACCTCGTTGAGCATCAATGCATCTGGCTGGAGTTGAATAGTAAGCGGTTTCGTATCCGTCACCACCACTTCTTTCGCGATAAAACCAACGAAGGAAAAGATCAGCGTATTTCCCTGAGCTGTTTCCATTGAAAACGCCCCATTTACATCCGTAACTGTCCCACGATTGGAGTTGCCTTTCTCCAAAATAGTAACACCAAGTAAAGGAGCACCGGTATCATCGATCACCTTTCCGCTCACAGTGATGTTTGGAGCCTGATACATTTTCACACCGCGAGTTTGTCCGGAACTGGCTGTTCTGGCCGCCCAGGTGGGTTGATCCACATAAAGGACCATCACACCCGCCATTACCACAGGAATGATTGATAGAAATCTTTTTTTCATAATTGAACTTAAAATTGAATTTTTTGAAGACTGCCGTTGTCGATCAGGCTAGGAATAAATAGGCAGGCAGCTCTGAACTGTGCGCAAAGGTAAGCTGGCACTATTAAGCCAAAAGGACTGGAATGTTACTAAAATATGAACAAGCAGTGCACTAGCCTGATTGAAAAGAATGTTAATAGCGCCCCCTGGAAGGCCACTATTTAGTTAAAAAACCCATTTACAAGGTATCTGATAGACACGCTACAAGTAATTGGAATATCGAGAAGAAGCTCGGGAGAATTTCTCAGTGATCAGATATTGGCTCAATTATTGTAGATAGGCACCTCACTTATTTCATACATCAACCAACTACCTGCAAATCACTCAAAAATGTATTTTTCTAATATTAAAAGTTACACTCCAGACTCCGGAGTAATGTATCAGCTAGCTGAGATGCTGATAGTTATCACATCTGAAAGTACAAATGGCACAATTGGGAACGATCAGACGTCAGCATATGCAAAAGTGTAGTGATAATGGGCAATTTTCATTTGTAGACATGTTTCGAAAATCGTTTCCCAAACATTAAAAATATATCTATCTGTAAAAATTTAACTCGAAGATTTATGCTGCCGATTTCTCACACGACATGGGCGGCATATATGTTTCAGCTGAATCAAAAAATAAAAATAATCCTCTAAAAATTAGCAACTATCTTATTGAGATACTTCTAAAGAATAACACTAGATATTTAACGCAATATTATTAATTCGTCAAATGTTAAAGACGCATTAGAATTCACCTGAATCATTGCTAAATTTAAAATACAAATCAACCAAACTCATGAAAAAGTTCACTTTAATATTAATTGTATTCAACTTTATAAATTTTTGTCTGTTTGCTCAAACTGCAAGTAAAGAAATAGATGTAAAAATCGGGTCTGCCGTAAAAATAGAGGATGCTAACCAGGAAATTTTTGTTGTAAGTTCAATTACAAAATATAAAGGAAAAGTTATAATTAAGATATATTCCAAAGCTGATATATCCGACAGCTCCATCGTGCTAAATCTCTCGATGCCAGTTGTTAACGGTTATGACTATAACTTTTCGGATTCTGAATTGAAAGACAAGTTGAAGCAGTCAAATGGGAAATCAGTAATACATTTTTCAGACATACGCCGATCAGAAGGAACATATGTATTTACAGTGCCATTGGTACAAACTTTGTCGAGATTTATTGAACGCAAGAAGATTTATGTTACTAGTAAGTGATATAATTACAGGTGGAAGAATTTAAATACTTTCTGCGAGGTTCGAAGAGTAGAATTAATTGGTAGTTGAAAGGTTTTGGCAGTTGTTATTCTATTATTTAGAATAACATAAAAACACAAAACTTCTTGAGCATATTACGCTAATATTAATTATTAAACAGGCAATGGCTAATTCTGCGTCCCAAACAGCTCATTAGGGAAAGATAAAAATTGTTGAAGAAATGAATTCTGTACGAACCGCTTGTTCTTGCCTGATTGTCAGGTATCAAAATGTCTGAGCCTTTTTTACACAAAAGAGCCGCTTCTCATTCGAAAAACGGCTCTTGTCAGCGCTCTCAAATCTACACCTTACGACTGTATACTTTTTAGAACTTCGTAGCTGTGAATGCGGGCATCAGGATCAAATATATGGCTGGTTACCATCAGTTCATCCAGCTGAGTGCGTTGCTGAAAATAAGCAAGGTCTTTGCTTATCTTTTCTCTGTCGCCTATAAAAGTGTACTTCATCATTTGCATAACAGCAGCCTCCTCATAGTCGCTCCAAAGTCCATCCATACTATCCACAGGAGGCTGCAGAGGACGACGCTTGCCTGTGATAATGCCGCTTGCCAGCTGTAAAAACGAGGTAGCAAGGCGTTCAGCTTCATCGTTGGTATCGGCCGCGATCACATTCACACAAGCCATCACATAGGGCGCAGCAAGGTATCGCGACGGACGGAAATTTCTCCGGTAAAGTTCCATCGCCGACAGGAAATGTGTGGGCGCGAAATGGCTCGCAAAAGCATAAGGTAATCCCAGGTGAGCCGCCAGGTGCGCACTATCCAGACTTGAACCTAATATCCAGATGGGGATATCCAACCCTTCGCCCGGGATAGCCCGAACTTTGGAATTACTATTTTCTTTGGAGAAATAGGTTTGCAAGGCCCGCACATCATCCGGAAAGTCCTGAGCGGATTCCATATAATTGCGTCTCAGCGCACGAGCCGTAACCTGATCTGTACCAGGAGCACGCCCCAGTCCAAGGTCAATCCGATCCGGATACAGTGACGCAAGTGTACCAAACTGCTCTGCTACAACCAGTGGTGCGTGGTTCGGTAACATGATACCGCCGCTTCCGACGCGGATTGCCTTCGTTCCTGCTGCAATGTAGCCAATCAGTACGGATGTAGCCGAGCTGGCTACACTTTCCATGTTATGGTGTTCAGCAAGCCAAAAGCGGTTAAAGCCTAATTGTTCCACACTTTGCGCCAGTCGAAGACTGTTTTGAAATGTTACGCCGGCATTGTTGCCTTCTGTGATCGGCGCAAGATCAAGAATAGAAAGGGGTATATGTTGAATAAGTTTGTCTGCCATATCGAATTAAACTGCAAGGATACTACTATTAAAAAGCATTTATTCTGCTCATGAGTTCCTGAGCAAGCGCTATCCCTTACCATAGTAACTTACCTTTTTAATTTCTCAACCTATTCCGCGCTTACCGATTCCTAAATCCTTTCCGACGTTGAAAAATGCCTGTTCACCGAAAACCGCCCATACGCAGTGAAAGGAGAGGCTACCTTTAATCCAACAAAAACAAACATCACCACACAGTCAAAATAGATTCCTTATGAAAGCGAATATCGGAATTACAGAGGATAACAGACAGGCCGTTACAGCGCAGTTGGCGAAGCTTCTGGCAGACGAATATGTGTTATATACCAAAACCAGAAACGCCCACTGGAACGTAGAAGGACCAGATTTTCACTCCATGCATTTATTTTTCGAAGCACAATACCACCAGCTTGACGATATGCTGGATGGCGTCGCTGAGCGTATCCGTAAGATCGGACACTATCCGCCGGCTACTTTAACCCAGTTCCTACAACTGACGCATTTGACGGAGGCCAGCCACAGAGACAATGACAGCTCCGGATTTCTGAAAGAGCTATTGGAAGATCATGAAATTATTATCGAATTTTTGAGAGGAAATATTACCCGTTTTGCCAACGAATATGGCGATCTGGGAACAAGCGACTATATCACGGGTTTGATGGAAACGCACGAAGAAATGGCATGGATGATCCGTGCTCATTTCAAAAGAGGATGATAAGCTTTAAGATTAAGAAAAGGAATGTAGATTTTCTGGTTCCGGAAATTGAACCGACTCCGCTTCTACGCATCAAAATACGGATAATAACTGTGTATTAGATGCATCAATTATATAGCTCGAACAAGAATGGATGTAGGCTGAATGAGTCGGACTACATTCATTTTTTATATATCAACATTACTCCCTTCTTTCAATATCTGTCGGATACTTGGGCATGTGTCAAGAAGGGATCAGATTTGTTTTCCTTCTCTATTTCTCTCTCACAAACTGATACAAGTATGGCGCTTTGTGAGCTCCGCCACTGTATTGTTTTTCCAGCCTTTCCAGTATACCGAGTCCCAGCACTTTTCGCTGAAACCCCGAGCGGCGTAGTTTTTGACCCAAAATCGTTTCGTACAGTTTCTGAAGTTCGCGCATCGTAAAAGACGGTGGAAGCAGAGGGGCAGCCCAGCTATCATTGCCACCTAGTTTTCTGTCGAGGTCAGCACGTAAGGTATCCAGGGCTTTCTGTACTATCGCCTGATGATCCAACATTAATTGAGGTAGACTTTCCAGGTTATACCAAACGCAGGTATCAGAAAGTGTGTCCGGTACCGGAGCTGCCTTGTTAAAATCAATAAGTGCATAATAACCGACCGACACAAAACGACGCAACAGCCAATGGTCATCGGCAGGACACATCCCCTTGGCCTGCATAATGGTACGTAACGGAGCCTGATCGTAGCGTGCCAGGTCTCCAAAAGTATAAAACTGATCGACGTAAATATCCGCAAGTCCGGTACGTTCACGCAGTACACGCCGGGCCGCGTCGTTCAGATCTTCATGCACTTTGATAAACCCTCCCGGCAATGCGCAAAGAGTCGTATTGCGGTATTCAAGCAACAGTATTTTCAGTTCATCCTGGTCAAATCCGAAGATTACGAAGTCCATAGCCAGGCCTGGCAAAAAGCCGATTCCCTGTGAATTCTGATGCAGTTGGTTCTCTTTATTCTCACTCATTGTGGTAAAATAAGGTGTGTAAGTTAGAAAAAGCAAAGAATGTCAAAAGATTTTTTTATTATTGTCCCGTAATGAGACAATATGAATCATCGATTCTATTGTTCTTACAAATCGCATCATTCTCATAAAATACAGATGAAAACAATTTTTATTACCATGCTGCTTGCTCTGCAAATGCTGCACGTAGCTACTGCCCAATCCGGAAAAACGGGATCTGCGCCACAGGTCAAAACCGCCAATGGCTCGGTGGAAGGCATTACGGAATCTACAGGAATCCGTTCATTCAAAGGAATTCCCTTTGCGGCACCTCCAGTTGGTCCACTTCGCTGGCGCGAACCTCAGCCGGTTAAAAACTGGCAAGGTATACGCAAGACGGATAAATTCGGTCCGCGTGCGATGCAAAATGCGGTATTCGGAGACATGGGCTTCCGCTCCGACGGCATGAGTGAAGACTGTCTGTACCTGAATGTGTGGACACCGGCAAAGTCTACCAGCGAGAAATTGCCCGTTCTTGTCTATTTCTACGGCGGAGGGTTTATAGCGGGTGATGGTTCCGAAGGGCGTTACGATGGGGAAAGTATGGCTACCAAAGGCATCGTGAGCCTTACTGTGAATTATCGTTTGGGCGTATTCGGCTTCTATGCTTCCGAAGATCTTACGAAAGAGTCTCCACACCATGCATCAGGCAACTATGGCTATTTGGACCAGGCAGCAGCTTTGGCATGGGTGAAACAAAATATCGCGGCGTTTGGTGGTGATCCCAATCGTGTTACAATAGCTGGTGAGTCAGCTGGCTCACTATCTGTAAGCGCTCTGATGGCTTCTCCCCTTTCCAAGAATCTGTTCTCTGCTGCAATCGGTGAAAGTGGATCTGTGCTGGGCACTCTCCCACCAGTACCTTTGAGCCAGGCAGAACAGTCAGGTGCCAAATTCAATGAACAATTAGGGAAAAAGACACTGACAGAAATGCGTGCTATACCAGCAGAAGAATTGCTGAAAGCTACGGCAAATCCTGGTGTTCCAAGATTCTCTTCCGCGATAGATGGATACTTTTTCCCGGAAGCTCCTTTGAAAATATTTCAGGAAGGAAAACAGTCTCAGGTTCCGTTATTGGCAGGCTGGAATACAGAAGAAATGAATTTCAGAATGGTTTTGGGCAAAGAAGCACCAACCGTTGAAAATTACACCAGTGCAGTTCAGAAATTATACGGTGAGCATGCGGATAAGGTGTTAAAGCAATACAACGCCAGCTCTGATGCAGAAGTAGAGAAAGTAGCGACGGATCTTGCGGGCGATCGCTTTATTGGATTCGGAACATGGAAATGGATTGATCTTCAAAGTAAAACGGGAGGTGGCAAACCGGTGTACCGCTACCTGTACGGCCGTCCTCGTCCTGCGATGAATGCTGAAATGGGAAACGTATCTGCGAATCTGGCTGGTGGCGTTTCGAAAAGCACAGAAGCCACGAAGGCACCTTTGCCAAAAGGAGCAGTACACTCGGCGGAAATTGAATACGCTATGGGAAACCTATCTCATAACAAGGTATATGCCTGGACGCCGGATGATCACAAAGTGTCGGCTACGATGCAGGAATACTTTGTTAATTTTATCAAAAAAGGCAACCCTAACGGTAAAGGCTTAGCTGAATGGCAGCCTGTCAAAAAAGACACAGATGCCGCATACATGTATCTGGATGTTAACAGCAGCTTGAAAACTGAAAAACACAGAGGTCGTTATTTACTTTTGGAAGAGCTGGCCGGAAAGAATTGATTGGCATCTAGCTTTAACAAAAGAAGAATAACATTGATAGAGTAGCCGGATTGCGTGGCTACTCTATTTTTTTTGCAAATACGGGTTGCTTTTCAATATTTGTCGGAATTTCGAACTGAATTATGACGAAACATTGATATTGTTCGTTTCATTGGTCAGTGTTAAATTCATCATTTCGAGAACAAGCACAAATCGACAAACGAGCAATTATCGGCCGTAATGTAAATTGAATGAGCAGGCAAAGTACCAGATGGGATTCTCCAGTTGCTAGTATCAAAACGATCGTGCTTTTATTCGCGTATCTGCTATG
>DASYHR010000354.1:0-3986 GCA_035998385.1 Dyadobacter sp.
GTCAGTTCTTTGCATTTGCCAATACAGTTGTTGCTCTCAATTTTCAGAAAACCAATGAGTCCCATGGGTGGATTGGTCTGCAGTTCCAGCTGACACCAGGAGGCCCTACCAATTACGTAGTGATTCACGTACGTATGCGGGACACCGAGAATCTGTTGCAACAGCAGGCACTGGGCATAATAGGGGTGAACCTGATGTACGGTTGCTTCTATTACTACAAATCGCCGGAAACATTGTTGCTTTCGCTGATGGATGATCTCACGACCGAGCGTATCGAGATTGACATGGTACGTTTCAGCGGACCTGACTTTGTGAAGGTTGATAACCGTCTGATGAGCTTGCGCCTCGTGAAAAACGGATTTACGGATGCGGCACTTTTCGGAAGCGACGGTGGTGTACTACAACCTTCGGAGGCACTGTATAAAAAACATATTCTGATGATGCGCGGGCGTTTACGTCCTATCACCAATGTACATATTGACCTGATCTCAAACGGACAGCGGCAGTTTTTGGCTGAGCCGGATGTGGACGAGTCGAAGGTAGTTTTGATCTCAGAACTTACTTTGCACAACCTGAAGGCGGGTGATCGGGTGATTGACGAAAAAGATTTTCTTGATCGTGTAGACATCCTTTGTTCATTGGGGCATATGGTAATGATTTCGAACCACCATGAATATTTCCGCCTGATGGCTTATCTGTCGAGGCTTACCAAGTTGAAGGTAGGTTTACTGTTGGGGAGTCCGAGTTTGCAGGATATTTTTGAAGAGAAACATTACGAGTTCCTGCCCGGAGGTATTCTGGAGTCGTTTGCTACACTTTTCAGCCGTAAGGTGAAACTGTTTATTTATCCGACGCTTCAGGCCGATGGATCTGTATATAGCTGCGAAAATTTTGTCGTTCCCGACCATCTTCGCCCGCTCTTCCAATATCTTGTTGTAAATGATAAGATTGAAGATATCAGAAACTTCAACAAGGAGCATATGCACATTACGACGGATAGCGTGCTGGATAAAATCAAACGCGGTGAACCGGGATGGGACAAACTCGTTCCTGAAAATGTGGCTCAGATGATCAAAGAAAAATCCCTTTTCGGCCTTCCTTCTGAAAATAATTATCAGGATACTGTGAAACAGATCCACCAGGCGGTAGGCAATTTATAAATCATCTGCTCCCGTTTATCGGGTAGTAGGTATGACTTGATCAGCAGAAGATTTGAAAGTGAATCAATTTAATGATTCAACCGGCATGAGCAAACGCTTGTGCCGGTTTTTTTGTTCTGCGAGCTGGCTAAATCTGATGCCTTATTATTTTTTTGGTTGATTATTGAATGGTATAAAATTTAAAATAAATTGTATTATTCAATAAGGGTGTTGAGGTATTATGCCGTCTGCATATTTGTAACTCCATACTTCCTAACACCCGTCTTTATGCTAAACGATCATCCTCTTTCCCGTAGAAAGTTTATCAAAAACGCTACCGGCGCGTCGCTTGCGCTTTCTCTCCCTTACATTATTCCGGCGCGTGCTTTTGGTGCCAACGACCGCGTACGTGTGGCCGTATTGGGCGTGAACGGGCGAGGGCAAAACCATATCTCAGGCTACAGTAAATTGAGTAATGTGGAAGTGGCAACGCTTTGTGATCCGGACAATGTTATTCTGCAAAAAAGAGCACAGGAGTTTACTGGAAAAACAGGGAAAAAAGTAAAAACGGAAATTGACCTGCGAAAGGTTTTTGAAGATAAATCCATTGATGTTGTCAGTATAGCGACTCCTAATCACTGGCATGCGCTGGCAGCCATATGGGCTTGTCAGGCAGGCAAGGATGTCTATGTGGAAAAACCGGGCTCGCATAATCTGCATGAAGGCAGGAAACTGGTGGAGGCTGCTCACAAGTACAAACGTGTGGTGCAGCACGGAGTACAGCTGAGAAGCTCTGAAGCATTGAAAGAAGCTGTGAAACACATGCGTGACGGACTGATCGGAAATGTATATATGGCCCGTGGATTGGTCTACAAATGGCGTCCGGATATCGGAAATAAAGGCACTTCCAAAATTCCAGAGGGTTTGAATTATGACCTTTGGACAGGTCCGGCAGAAATGAAGCCGTTCTCTGAAAACTATGTGCACTATAACTGGCATTGGCACTGGAACTACGGCAACGGAGACATTGGTAATCAGGGGATTCACGAAACGGACATGTGTATGTGGGGACTGGGGGTGGACGCATTTCCTGAAAAAATTACGTCGTCTGGTGGTAAGTTCCTTTGGGATGATGCCAAGGAGACACCCGAATTACTAACGTCGTCTTTTGTATATCCCAAAGAAAAAAAGATTATTGAATTTGAAGTTCGTCCATGGATGACCAACGAGGAGGGCGGTGTAGGTATCGGTAATATATTCTATGGCAGCGAGGGTTATCTGGTTGTCAAAGGATATGACTATTACGAAACCTTTCTCGGCAAGGACAAGAAGCCCGGACCGACACGGAAAGCGGGTGGTGATCACTATAAAAACTTTATTGATGCCGTAGTAGCCCGTGATCCGAAAATGTGCAACGGACCTGTGGAAACGGCACACCTTTCGTCTGGCCTGGCACACCTGGGCAATATTGCCTACCGTACCGGTCGGGCACTTACTTTCGATCCTAAAACTGAGAAATTTGTAGGAGATGAGGATGCCAACAGATACCTGACAAGAAATTACAGGGCGCCGTATTCGCTGCCCGCAACGGTTTAAAAAATAGATGTGTTTAGAGAATTACGATTTAGCCTGGATTTTATTCAGGCTAAATTTTTTTTAGGTTGACAGGAGTGACGTTTTTTCAGAATCATATATTTTGTGTTTGACTGCTGAAAATGAGCAATATATATTTTATATTGAAAGCGATATATTGTCATTGAATGGTAATCTTTTAAGGTCCAGGCAACGTTTTTGAGATACTTTACATCCTTGTTTTATGAACACGATACACAAAGCACTTTTTACACTTCTTGTCTTTCTGTTATTTTCCGGGATGTTGTCTGCTCAGGACACCTGGCCAAGGCAGATACCATATGCAGGTGGCGGAACAATCACAATTTATCAGCCTCAGCCTGAAAAATTCGCAGGGGATGAACTTGAATCGCGTGCGGCGGTATCCATCAGAAGGCAGTCGTCTGATGAGCCCGTCTTTGGAGCGATGTGGTTAAAAGTGTTATTGTCAGCCGATGCAGGTGATTTGGTCACTGTACGAAAGGTCACTGTTCTCAATTCGCGATTTGCAGAGGATGAAGATATCAACAGCAAGGATTTCAAAGAATCTGTAGAAAAAGGGCTTCAATCGCTCAATATTCGTTTTTCAAAAGAAAGTCTTTCAGCATCAATCAAGCAGGAGGAAGGCGAAAGTAACTTCAACAATGACCCTCCGCAGATCCTGTACCGCGACAGACCTACCACATTGATTGTATTGGATGGTGAACCTACAGAAGAGAAGGACGACGATCTGGGTATGGTAAGAGTTGTGAACACACCTTATCTGATCCTGAAAAATCCGGGAGACAAGCGGTATTATTTATATGGCGGAAGTTTCTGGTACAGCTCCGGTCGAGTGAAAGAGGGTTGGGCTCATGTAAAGTCACTTCCTTCGTCCATCAAGGCGATTGATAAAAAAATGAAGGAGGAAGAAAAGAAAGCAGAAAAGCAGAATGACGCGGTAAGTCAATTCACGACGCCAACAGATATTCTTGTAGTGACAGAACCCGCAGAACTCATCCAGACTGAAGGAAAACCAACCTACCAATCCGTTCCTAATTCTTCATTACTTTATGTCAATAATTCACTGGACGAAATTTTCAAGGACATTGATACACAAAAAAACTATATCCTGATCGCCGGACGCTGGTACAGAAGCACTTCGCTGAACGGACCGTGGGATTTTGTGCCTCAGAATGATTTGCCAAAAGCTTTTGCTGCTATTCCCGCAGGTTCTGAAAAGGATGGTGTACTGGC
>DASYHR010000411.1:0-2717 GCA_035998385.1 Dyadobacter sp.
CTTTTTTTCGTAACAAAAAACGCCTGCGGGTGACAGGCGTCTGAACATGGTTGTCCTTTCGTTATTGTACAAGCTCGGCGTTAGTGATGATATAATTCAGGTGCTCTACATCAGCCGGGTTTAAAACAAGTTTCCCCTGAACTGTTTTGATATCATCCGTTTTGAATCTCTGTTTGCCATTTTTGAACTGTAATTCAATAATGGATTCTGGTCCGGCACCTCCGCAAAAGAAACACATGGCCATAGGTTTGGCTGAGATCACATAAATATTGTTTTCTTCGTCGACCGGAATCATATAACCACGGATCCGGATCTGTTTCCCTTTCAATGATTGTACCGACGGGCCGAAGCTGGGATACAGGAAATACATGCTAAGCTCAGCGTTAAGTTTTCTGGTGAACTTAACATCTGTCAGCCGCTTCCAGTCAATATTTACAGGCGGAGAACTTGCCAGGGATCCGTACAAGAATAGGACCGATCCGATCAGGGATGTGAACATTTGCATGAAATCCGCTATAAGCCGGTAAAAGATTTCTCCAGTTCTACAATGGCCATATATGCATTTTGCTGGTATTCGAGCATGGATTCATCAGTCATTGCAGGGGCGGTATTGTGGTGGTGGTGCGCATCATTTGAGTTGTGTGCATGCTCGAACCCCGGAACTTCCAGCATGGCATTTTCCCATAGTTCAACAAGATTGCTCAAACTATCCAGTGATCTCCTGTACACAGGATTAGTTGTCACAGCCCTGGCAGAATCCAGCTGTTTTTCCAGACGCTGATGAATGCCGGCTGTTTCGAGATGGATTTGGTTTGCCTTTACGAGCACATCACTCGTCTGTTTTTTGTTTGAACATCCCATAACCGTCATCGCTACTAGCAGAACGACAGGCTTTCCGATTGTTTTCATAATCAGTGAACTTCTTTAAATGCAACAATGTTGCAAATAAGATAAAAAATGATTGAAATAACAATTTAGTTCAAGCTTATGTTTCGCCGCACCGATTATTCTTTCCCAATTTCAATTCTGATAAGTTCTTTGCATATAGGTTGTTGTATACTTCCGCTGTTTTCGATAGCCGTTGGCTCCTCCGCCTTTTTTCAGGGATTAAATCAATATAAAACGCTGTTAACTACTTTTCAGCTATTGCTGCTTTTGTATATACTCGTGAATCTTCTGAGCCATTATGCAGGTATCAGGAGCTTTCACGGCAAACGGAGTCTTTTCATGGCTCATTTAAGTTTGGTGGTGGTGCTATCAGGCCTTTTTATCGGATATGCTGAGCCTTTCAAAACTGAAAACCAGCGGCTGGCCGAGGCGCAGTTCCGACTCTTTCAAACGCACCGGCAAGTGACGTTACAAATCGCTGGTGACTATGACCAGACAATTCTCAGAGATATATTATGCAGCGTGAACGGGGTTAAATCAACCAGAATTTCATTTGATGAAAACGAAGTACAACTTGCATATAGCAGCGAGCTCACCAGTAAACAAGAAATCGTTTCACAGCTGAAAAGCAAGGGCTACGATGTTTCCTTTGCAGTCAAATAGTTCCAGGACATCAAGCTCTTAGCAGTTAGCTGGCGGGTTTAAATTCAATAGTAAGATATGACTGGCGACAACGTCAGTCATATTTTTTTTGTTTTTATAAAATGATATTTGTCATTTTGACTTTATTAACTTTACTTTGTCTATTAGTTAAGTAGAGTTAAGCAATGTTATAAAAAACTGAACCTTTGATGATGTTACCTGCACCCATGACCTGTTGTCTCCGCTGTTGTTGCTGATTTGTCCTATCCCGGCAACTTAAAATCCCGTAGTAAAAAAGAAACCGCTCTGCCGGTTACCGATCTCGAACATCGGTATGACAGAGCGGGAGTTGATCTAATCGTCCAAAATTAAATCTGACAAATGTATGCATTTTACTCCTAAGGAGTCAATATCCGTTATGCGGATACTGGCCCCCGTCAAAATTATCTTCGCCTCACTTTTTATTTTTTCGTTAACAATTGCCACGAACGTTTCGGCAGAAGTCATTTCTGTAAAAGGAAAAGTTTCTGATAATTCCGGAGAAGGTATTCCCGGAGTTAGCATCGTAGTGAAGGGGGCTTCGCGTGGTACACTCACCAATGAACAAGGCAATTACGAAATCAATGTAGACCAACCCGGCGCCATTTTGGTCGTGTCTTATGTAGGATTTGTAACCCGCGAAGTGAAAGTGGGCATTCAATCTACCCTTGATATCAAACTTTCAGCAGACCAGCATCAGCTTAGTGAAGTAGTCGTCGTCGGTTATGGTACGCAGGAAAGAAAAAATCTGATCGGATCAATCACCAAAGTGGATCCGACCGATGTTAAAAGTATTCCGGTTGGTAGTTTCGATGCGCAGTTACAAGGCAAAGTGCCGGGCGTACAGATATCATCCAATACCGGCGTGCCGGGAGAAACTGTTACAGTCCGTGTGCGCGGTGCCACTTCGATTAATGCCGATAATGATCCTTTGTATGTCGTAGACGGGGTTTTTATCAATAGTAATAGTTTGCAGACTGTCGGAACCGGTGGGAAAGCTACATCACCGATTGCAGATATCAATCCTTCTGATATTGAGAGTCTTGAAATACTGAAAGACGCGGAAGCTACTGCCTTATATGGATCCAGAGGAGCCAATGGCGTAATTCTTATCACTACCAAAAGAGGCAAATTCAACCAGAAAGCCA
>DASYHR010000047.1:0-1636 GCA_035998385.1 Dyadobacter sp.
GTCCGGTTGCCAGTACAATACCGAGCAGTGTAAGAATATTGATCGAGAATCCACACATGTACATCACAAAGAATGTGGCGACAAGCGATATAGGAATATCTATAAGAGGACGAACTGCAACAAGAATACTTCTGAAGAAAAACAGAATAACAATTACGACAAGACCAAATGAAATGATCAGTGTTTCTTCAACCTCTTCAATCGACTGCCTTACAAGCCTGGTGTTATCTATCAATACACTGAAAGTGATATCCGATTTGTTCGACTTCTGGATCTCCTCCAGACGTTTATTGAATTCCTCTGAAATGTTCACGTAATTGGCTCCCGGTTGTGGAATCACAGCCAAACCAACTGCCAGTACTCCGTTGTATTTCCAGCTTTGCTCCTCATTTTCCGGACCCAGTTCTACCTTTGCTACGTTACCAAGTCTTACAATGCCGGTGCTGTCGTCCTTGATGATCAAATCAGAAAACTCCTTTTCAGAAGTCAGCCGGCCCATCGTACGAATGGTAAGTTCCGTATTGGCTCCATAAATTTTCCCGGCAGGTAATTCAACGTTCTCTGCGCTCAAAGTTGCGCTGATATCATTGAAAGACACATTATAGGAATTCATCTTGTCGGCATCCAGCCAGATACGCATGGCATATCTTTTCTGACCAAATATGTTGATTGCACTTACGCCATCAATCGTCTGCAAGCTTTGTTGCAGAACGTTCTCGGCGTATTCGCTCAATTCAAGGATTCCTTTGGACGGGCTTTGCACTGCAAGCAAGAGAATGAAATCACTGTTCGCATCTGCCTTACTCACTACCGGCGGCGCATCAATATCCTGAGGCAAATTACGCTGTGCCTGACTTACCTTATCACGCACATCATTGGCGGCGGCTTCGAGATCAGCTTCCAGGTTAAATTCTACCGTGATATTACTCGTCCCAACCTGGCTGGAAGAGCTGATCGTTTTGATCCCGGGAATACCGTTGATACTTTTTTCAAGCGGTTCGGTAATCTGGCTTTCGATGATATCCGCATTGGCTCCCACGTAACTTGTACGTACGTTCACAACCGGAGGGTCGATGGCGGGGTAATCCCGCAGAGAAAGAAAGTTATAACCTACCACACCAAAAAGGATGATGAGCAGGTTCATGACGACAGCCAACACAGGCCGCTTCAGTGATAATTCTGAAATATTCATAAGGATGGTCTCAGGGAATAGGTTTGCCGGGGCGTCTTACTTGCTTACAACTTTTAAGTCTCTCACACTTCTCACTTTCACTGGCGCATCCGGACGGGCAAAAAGAACTCCGGAAACCACAACAGAATCACCAACGCTAAGGCCTTTTAAAATCTCAATGTACTCTTCCTGACGAGCCCCGGTTTCAACATTCACAAAAGTGGCTTTACCATTTTTGACAGTTACCACCTTTTTACTTTTAGCTTCAGGAATGATACTATTGGCAGGAATTAAAATACTGCTTTGCTCCGCCCCTTCATTCAGATATACTTTCACAAAAGAACCGGGAGTCAATGAACCGGAATTCAATACTGCTCTCACAGTGAGGTTACGTGTACTTTGATTCACCTGAGGCTCCGAAGCAATAATGCGTGCCGACTGCCTGATGCCCTTCGCTGCGTCGGT
>DASYHR010000424.1:0-4289 GCA_035998385.1 Dyadobacter sp.
ACCTACATTAGGTTTCACAACTTCATCACGGATGAAAAGAATGATCACCTCCATAGCAGACTGGAATCCTTTCGGAGCTTTTCCTTTTCTGCTTGTGTAAGACTTAGCAATACTTGTAAAGATCAGGATAAGAAGAACAGCGCTGATCAGCATAGATGCTACGTTTTTCGTAATTGAAAAATCATAGATTACTCTTGACTCATCAACAGGGACAATTTTCTCAGAATCTCCGTGCACCAGGTGGTATCCGTTGTATTCGTGATGGTCGTTGTGAAAATTAGCCGAAGAGAATACTTCAAGACCTCTGTCATCAGAATAAAGAATCACAGGAAGAGGTAATACGACACCATGTGTAAACTCCCATTCGTGAGAGTCGGCAATGTGGTGCATAATCATCTCACCAATGTTGAACTCTTTTTCTGACTCTTCCAGATTATGTTCAATTTTGTGCTCTGCGTCGTTGATACCTTCCACTACCTTTTTAGGCTCATGTTGTGCATGATCATCGGCGTTTGCCGGAGCAGAAAAAACGCAAGTTGCCGCAACAAGGGCAGTAGTTAATAACAGTCTGAAATGCTTATACATAAATGCTTGAAATACTATGCTTTGTCAATCGCGGCGCAAGTTACAATACAAACCATATATTTCAAAGCATGTGTAAAATAAATAGAGTGCAAAAAAGTTGATAACAAATAGAAATGAATCACTTAGCCCTTTGTATAAAAATAAGCCAATAAAAACAAGGCTGAAAATAAGCTTGGCAACGATGGTTGAAATGTAAAATGGCACAAATTTCTCTCTCTTGTTTTTGAAACCGAATTCCATCAGCCGGTGAGTCAGAAATGATATACCAAGAAAGAATGCAAGGATGTACCATATATAAGGATGTAGGTAAGAATTTAGTCCCATGTAAGGAGCAAGGAATAATACAATTCCCAAAATCAAGGTTGCAAGGATACTGCGGAACATGTGAAATGAATAGGTTACTGTTTGCCTGTGCGGGAAATGCCAGTGATTAATAAATAAAGTGACGCAGCAATTGAGACCAGTGAAAGAATCAGCGTCCACACCGGTATCTTATTTTGCTGCCAGGCGTCCAGCCGATAGCCGGCATAAGTAAAAACGAGAATCGTCCCGAGCATTTGCATGGCCATTCCGGAGTAGCGTACCAAACCGGATATTTTTCTGACGGAAGTGTCTTTTTCAGGTTTCTTATCTGGAGTGTCCATATCATGCAAAGGGATTTTCAGTGCAAAATTGATTCAAATTTTATAAATGGCATTATCTTCGATACGTAATTGTCCGAAACGGCGTTTTACTTTTGCAGAAAACCCATCAAATCACCCCTTAAAATAACAGTTTGTGATAAGAAAATTAATATCTGGTTCAAGTAAATTCATTTGTTGCCTTTTGTTTGTGTACCTGTTAGCAGCATGCTCGCAGTACAGCACACGGCCGGTAGCGGTGGGTTCTCATAATTTCTCTGCCAGATATAACGCTTATTTCATGGCCGATCAGGATTTGAAAGAGGCTGAGTTCGCTATTAAGAAGGCATATAAGGAAAACTACAATCAATTACTACCCATACTGATTCCACTGGATTCCATTCTTGCGCTTCCTGCAAAACCTCAGTTGGAAAATGCGATTAAAAAAACATCGATCGTAGCGGAAAAACATCAGAATAGTAAGTGGGTCGATAATAGTTACATCATTCTTGGCAAGTCTCGATTGTACCTGGGGCAATGGGCCGATGGGCTGGAGGCATTACGTTATGTGTATGCCAACGGTAAAGACGAGAATGATAAAAACGACGCCATGGTCGTATTAATGAAAGCCTATGTTTCCCGAAAGGACTTTTCCAATGCGCTTGGTGTAGCTGAGTATTTAAGCCGGCAACCACTGTCGAAGGCGACAACAAGGGACTTTTATCTGACCAAGGCTTACCTGCATCAGCAGAATGGCGAATATCTGACATCGGTAGCTATTCTGGAAGAAACGTTTCCATTATTGAAAAAATCAATAGAAACTGCGCGCCTGCATTTCGCCGCTGCGCAGATGTATGATCAGCTGGGACAATATGCATTGGCTAATAAACATTATAAAGCGGTGTCCAAAAACAAACCGGATTACGATCTTGGCTTTTATGCATCCATGAATTCTCTGCAGAATAAGGTGATTCTTGATCCCAAGGCTGATCTTTCTTCCGTTGGGTTTGAAAAAATGCTGAACGACAGAAAGAATGTGGATTTGCTGGACAGGCTTTATTTTACCATGGGGTTGTTGGCAGAACACAAGAATAACCTGCCACAGGCAGTGGAATACCTTCAGAAATCTGCAGCGGCTAATTCCGGAGCGAACAAAACGCAAAAAGCATACACTTTTCTGCAGTTGGCGCGGATCAACTATGAGTCGCTGGAAAAATTTGAAGCCTCGAAAATGTATTACGATAGTGCTCTGGTCATTCTGCCCAAGGAAGCACCGGAATATAAATTGGTAGCTGACAGAAAACGTGCCCTTGATAGCTTTGTAAATGAATTTACGATTGTTAGTCGTGAGGATAGTTTACAAAAACTGGCTTCTATGAATCCCGCAGCTCTCGATAACAGGATTGATGACATTATTGAAGCAAGTGAAAAGAGGCGCATCGAAGAAGAAAAGAAAATGAAGGCGGCCGCGGCAGCCAGTGCAAATTCGCAATCAGGAAGCGGGCCGGTAATGGATTTGAGCCAGAGAAGATGGGAACTGTATGATCCTTCTATGATCAACCAGGGTAAGATTGATTTCAGAAGAGTGTGGGGAAACAGGGTATTGGAAGATGATTGGAGAAGAAGCAGTAAACAAATGCGTTCTGCTACAGATATGATTGCCGCAACTTCTGCTGATTCTACAGCTGTGGAGGAGAATATCGCAATGCAGAAGGGCAGTGACGCATGGCTGGCCAGGCACAAGGAGTTGAAAAGCACTGTGCCTCTTACGCCAGAGATGCTTGCTGCGTCGCATACCGCGAAGGAAAATGCACTGTATAAGTTAGGTAAGATCTACCGTTTCGATCTTCGGGAAGATGGACGTGCAGTTACGACATTCACAAGGGTTTTGAATGACTACCCCAAAACTGTTTATATCGATGAAATTTATTATCTGATGTATTTGAGTCTGGGTGAGGAAAATCCAGAGAAGCCTAAATGGAAAGATAAGCTACTGGCTGAATTTCCAAATTCGACCTATGCACGTTTGGTCAGTAAGTCTCCGGAGAAACAAGGGACTATGGCAGCTGGTGGGCAGGTAAAGGAGTACGAGGACACCTATAGAATGTATAATAGCGGCGACTACACGCAGGCACTTTCCCACATAGAAAACAATATGCCGGCTTACAAGGGTAGTCCTCTGGAAGATAAGTTCGCACTCTTACGTGTATTTTTGATTGGAAAAGTGCGGGGAAAAGATGCCTATGCACAATCTATCACCGAGTTTATTAGTTTATACCCTTCGAGCGCTTATCTTCCACGCTTGAAAGAAATGCAGGAACTGAGCTCCCTTTCTGCCGGAAGGAGATAGTTTCAGTTTTTATATCTTTGTCTTTATTTATAATACCCCGTCACATGATTGAATTACAACCCGGAAAATACCGTCGCAGCATCATCCGTCTTTGGAGATTTGTAGGACTTGGACTGGGACTGGTCATTTTTTATATAGTTGCTGTAAGCTTTAACTTCTTCTGGCTGTTTGGAGGAATGCCGGATCTCAAAACTTTAGAAAATCCCAAGAGTGAACTTGCTTCTGAGCTGATCTCAGAGGATGGAAAATCATTAGGTAAATATTTCTTCGAAAACAGGACGCCGATTGAGATCGGCCAGATCTCGCCCAATTTGCTGCAAGCACTGGTTGCCACCGAAGACGCCCGGTTTGTAAACCACTCAGGTATCGATCCGCGAAGTTTGTTAAGGGTAGTAAAAGGAGTTGTATCAGGTAATTCGAGTTCGGGTGGAGGTAGTACGCTCACACAGCAGGTTGCCAAAAACCTTTTTCAGACGCGTTCTGAAAAGTACAGAGGTGTGCTGGGACATATTCCGCTCGTCAGAACGATTATTTCAAAAACGAAGGAATGGATACTGTCTGTGATTTTGGAAAGAAAGTATACCAAACAGGAAATTCTTAAAATGTACCTCAATACCGTATCATTTGGTAACAATACATACGGAATCAAAGTGGCAGCGAAGACTTACTTCAACAAAGAAGCCTGGGATTTGAATGTGCCGGAATCTGCCGTATTGGTGGGGATGCTACAAAAT
>DASYHR010000441.1:0-5066 GCA_035998385.1 Dyadobacter sp.
AAACATACCGGTCATAAATATACCGAACCGTTATACGACCTGCTCCGTAAGATCAAAACATACGTCCGCAACAACGACCCCAATTCAATCCTGATCGATTTTATAGAAGTCGCCAATCAGAAAATATTCATTTCAAAGGCAGTATAAAGAAGGTATCAATAAGCGAATGGCGGAGATCAGGTTGGTCTTCGCCATTTTTTTTTGTGCGCGCTCACCCCGATTTGTAATCGGGTTTTTTTGGCTTTGCGTTTGTAACGCAAGAAGACGATTCAATCATGACCCTTCAACTGGTCGCGTTGCATAAGCTTGACCTCATCGCGTTGCAAACGCTCAACCAATTACGCCCCGATTACAAATCGGGGCGAGCTGGGGCTGGGAAACATAAATTCCATACACTAACTTCACAAAACCACAAACCAAAATAAGTATCAAACAATCAAACCTTTACCACCCATGCCCCTCATCAATCCACACATCAACTTCAACGGCAATGCCGAAGAAGCATTCCATTGTTACAAATCCGTATTTGGCGGCGAGTTCACAAGGATCATCCGCTTCAAAGAGATAGCCGGCGCTGAACATCCATTGGCGGAAAGTGAGGCGGACAAGCTCATGCATATTGCTTTGTCCATTGGCCCGAATGTGCTGATTGGCAACGACGTTCCGGAATTCATGGGCAGAGTGAACGAAGACGAAAACAGGTCCAAAGTCTCTGTAACTGCAGAAAGCCGCGAAGAAGCGGACAAATTTTTTAGCGGGCTTTCAGCAGGCGGAGCCGTTGAAGTACCTATGACCGATAGTTCGTGGGGATCCTACTTCGGCATGTTCCGGGACAAATACGGCATTGAATGGATTATTGATTTTAATGCGTAACGGTGAGAACAACGTTAGAATCAAGGGTAGATACGCGTGTCTTCACGGGACTCGGTGATAGAATGTATCTTTAAAGCGCTCAACGAACTAGCTACAAAAATGGGATTCGGATTCGATTTATTCTTCATCTTTATACTTATTCCATTGACTGCCATTGGTCTCATTGCCTGGCTATCCACCAGAAACATAACATTTGGTGAGACAATTATGCTAATCTGGCTTGGAGTATTCGGTATTGTAATTCTGGCAGGAACAATTCAATGGCTGACGGCCAAAACAGAATTAAGAAAAGAAGATTATTGAGGGCAATATGTAGTCAATCGAGACTATTTCCCCGGCAAACAAGCTGACTGGCAATACGAAAATTTCAGATTCGAAATTAAAGAAAATGACTCTATTTACTTTTATGTTACAGATAAACAAAAAATACTAAAAATCTATGCTGGAACAATCTCAACTACAATGCCTACAGCTCAGAAAGACTTATAATTGACATGGAGCAGCCCACTCACCGTATTATGATAAGGAATCCTACAACTTATCGCAGTGCATGGAGCTTTTATCTGGTATTTTACTCAACAAAGTGTAATAACGTCTATTTCAAAAAGGGAAAATGGGAACCACTGGCTAAATAGAGAATAGAAAGGAAATCTTAGTTGCATAAAGAGTTAAGACTTGGCAATAAAACGTCACATCGCTTGTGACTGTATATACAACAGAGAACACAGTTATAGCTCTGATTCATAGACAATAAAACGTTATTAAATACTGTCGCGGAAGGTAAAATTATCTTGATCGGTAGTTTTGAAAACTCCGAATAACGATGTGCAAAGTCCCGTGAGGACACGGGCCCCGGATCCAATAACAACTCAACATGCATTTGGACAACATATCATTCAGGGCTATAACCTCATCAGATGCGGGGCCTATCGTAGATATTATCAACTATTACATCACCAACTCAACTTTCTACTTCTCGGATAAGCCATTGGGAAAAAGCAGTATTGAGGATATGTTAGCGGGCAAGGGCAATTTACCGGGATATGTGGTTTTGTATGACGAGGAGCTGGTCGGATTTGGCTATGCCTATCCCTTCAGACCTGAAAGTACCTTCGCTGCTACCGTAAAACTAACCTACTGGCTGAAGGAAGGTTTTACAGGTAAAGGGATAGGAAAACAACTTTATGGCAGGTTAGAACAAAAACTCAGGAAACAGAATATCGCCAGCATTCTCGTGAATATCTCATCTGATAACACAGCTTCTGTACATTTTCATCATTCACTGGGATACAACGAGTGTGGGAGTTTTGAGAAAATAGGATTCAAAAATGGCAAATACTTTGACTTGGTGTGGATGCAGAAGTTTCTTGAATATTCTTGCCGGTTTTTGGATTGTTGACAAATAAGGAAATACAGAGAAAAAAAATTGACCTTCATTTCGGTATGCTAGACCTTCAGATAAACTCCCCTGTTGTGCGTAGTGTTCACACTTCGCACCAATAATAAAATACCGTCTGTGAAGGTAGATAACAGAGAACACAGTGGCAGCTCTGATTTACAGAAGATAAATCGTTATTAAATACCGTCCCAGACGGTAAATTATCTTGATCCGTAGTTTTGAAAACTACGAATAACGCCCCCCTACCTCATTTTTCTCTCCACTTTCGTAAAATCCACATACCGATATTCCCCCAGCACCGATCTTTCTAAGGATAACTTATAATTGCCCCAAGGATATTTTGCTTCGGTTTGCAGCGTTTCCTTCTTTGATATTGCCGATGTGGCAGTTGTCTTTTTCAATAATTCTCCAATCACCCGGCCATCCATGCTGGCAGGTGATGGCAGATCATATATTGCCAGTACAGTCGGGGCGATGTCGACATTGGAAGTAGGAAGTTTGGAGACGAAACCATTCCGAAAGTCGGGTCCGCTCGCCATAAGTAGTATATTGATTTCATACGGGCTTGAACCGCCATGTCCGGCCACGCCCCGGGAAAAGCCTGATCCGGCGTAACCTTGGTCATTTTTATCGTCATTCCAATTCATGGCCACTAGTATATCACCGGATCGTTCGGAATGGTTGTAATGAATTGCTTCCAGCGACAAGGTGCCCTTAACCCAACCATTTGTATCGCCTTTTTTGGCAGGTTTTGTGAATACAGCTCCGACCCAATCTTCCCGGTGCAGCATTTCCACGATCATTCGGATCTTGTCTTTGTCATTCCCCTTCACATAAATGGCGCCTTCCGCCACCACCACATCACCGGACTCTTTATTCTGTTTCAACTTATTCTCAATCAGAAAATCCGTTAACCCGACTTTTCCGGTATGCGTTACGAATCCATGGTCGCTGGAAACAATGATGTTATACTTTTCTTTTAATCCACGTGCTGCAAGAGAATCAAGAATTCTCCCAAACTGACTATCCACGAACCTGAGTGAGGCCACCGCTTCGGGAGATCCCATGCCGTGCTCATGCGCTGCGCCGTCAGGGTCCGAATACCAGATGGCATTGACCAGTGGACCGTCTTTCTTCAAACCGTATCTGAAAAGTGCATCTGTGATCCATTGATGCCCTCGATTCTTATTTTCTTCTTCCGGTGCCGCTCCCAAATCCGCTATGACTGATGCTTTTTTCGATTCAGGCAAAATCAGGATCGGATTGATGATCGCACCGGTTCCTATTTTGTGGTTTTGCAAAAAAGCCTGTCCACTCGTTCCTGAGCTGAACACCATCATGCTTTCGCCGGCTTCTGTCAACACTTCTCCCAGCGATTTGGCTGTAAGTAATCTGCCAGATTCGGATTCTTCCACTTTTTTCAGATCACCGAAAGATGTACCGATCGCAGCATCTGATTTCACCTTCGGAAAATATACAGTATTACCCAATATACCATGCGTTCCGGGATAGGAACCCGTAGCATACGATGCAGAATTGACCCGGGTTACTGTTGGAAAAACACTGTGATGTTGCGTTGCGAGCGCGGCGTTTTGTCTGAACGCAAACAACCTGGGCATTTGGTCTTCGGTGATGTAATCGGGGCGGAGACCGTCAAAGAAAATAATCAACGTTTTGTGTCCAAACCTCGCATTTCCGGATTCGTCTAAAGATCGCTTGTCTTTTGCAACCGAATCAGTTGCTGACACATTCTCTGCATTAGCAAAATGACTGGCCACGCACAGCACAAATAATACATATAACAGACTGACAACTTTGCTCTTACGCATCGTGATACATTTAGACAGTTAAATATACCACGGAAAATAGATAAATAGCAACGGGAGCTGACTACGATTTTATTTCGGTGCGCTGCACCTCACAGTTGTGCGTAGTGTTCACACTGCGTAGTTGAAGATACATTACCTCCTGTGACCGTAAAAACAACGGGGATTGTAAAAGAACCCGAACTAGAATAGTATAAGCCACAAATACCGTCACAGACGGTAAATTATTAAAATCCGTAGTTATTAAAACTACGAATAACAGTACACGGAAAAAGCCGAAACTCCATTCCCCGTTGTGCGTAGTGTGAACACTGCGCACTATTAATAAATTACCGTCTGTGACGGTAAACTACAGAAAACACAGCTCTGATTTTCGCAATATGAAAACCATCGGCTACCGTCAAAGACGGTAGGTTATAAGAATTCGTAGTTTTGAAAACTACGAATAACAGAGAATGCCGCGATTACAAATCGGGGCAAATTTCGAACACAACATTAAGCGCGTATCTACTTTTTGATAAAACGGTCGTCGGTGAGTGCTTCCAGGAAAGCGACGATATCGTTCATTTCCGGATCGGTCAGATTGAGGGTGGCGCCCAGCGATAAGTCGCGGTTGATGCTGTTGCTGACAAACTTATCGGGCGTGTTGTAATAAGATACTACTTCCTTCAATGTCTTGAACATGGCATTATGCATATACGGCGCAGTCACCGCTACATTCCGCAAACCCGGCACCTTAAATAGACCTATATGGGAACTATCTTTTGTAATGGAGAAACGCCCTGCATCGCTCAGTTCAGCTCCGTTGAATAGCCCTATATTTTTGAAACGATCCGCTGTGAAGTCTTCTCCTGAATGACAGGTAGCGCAATTTGCCTTACCGATAAATAATATACGTCCACGTTTTGCAGCATCCGACAAGGCATCCTCTTTCCCATCCAGAAAGCGGTCGTAAGGAGTATTCGTCG
>DASYHR010000419.1:0-10193 GCA_035998385.1 Dyadobacter sp.
GTATTTGACTTACGTCTCAAAATCCAGGAACTGGAAGGCAAGGTTAATTCCGGCGAATTATCTCTTTTTGAAAGATGTGACATTGAAGATGAAATACTGACGCTGAAAGAGCAGCTTGGAGAATTTGACCGGTTGAAATTCAGCGATGAAGGTGAATGTCTGAATTGCTCCGCCTAAGTTTATTACATAGTTTACACCTTAACCTTTTCTTTCCAATGAAATTAAGATTGCTTTTTCTGGCCGGCTTGCTGATGATCGGTTCAATGGCCTTTGTTTCACCTAAAAGTACACCGCCTAAAAAAATGCTACGTCACGTTGTATTGTTTAAATTCAAAGATTCTGCCACTCCGGCACAGGTAAAGGAAGTTGAAGATGCTTTCCGCAAACTGCCCACTAAGATTAAAGAGATCAAAGGCTTCGAATGGGGAACAGAAAATAGCCCGGAAGGACTTTCACAAGGCTTCACGCACGTATTCTTTGTAACTTTTGATAGTGAAGAAGGTCGTGCTGCGTATTTGCCTCACCCAGAGCACAAGGCGTTTGGAAAAGTTCTTCAACCCTATTTGGACAAAGTACTTGTTGTTGACTACTGGACTAAAGAATGAACCGGATAACTAGTTTATTTAAAGCAGCTGCTGAAAGCGATCATGATGGCTTGCTCAATGTGTATTTCACAGCCGGCTTTCCAAAACTTGATGACACGCTTAAGGTATTAACTGCATTGCAGGAAGGTGGGGCTGATCTGGTGGAAATCGGGATGCCTTATTCTGATCCTGTTGCGGACGGAGAAACCATTCAGCATAGCAATGATGTGGCTTTGGAAAACGGAATGTCTGTACGTATTCTGTTTGATCAGCTACAGGGCATGCGTGAGACGATCACTGTCCCGGTTTTACTGATGGGGTATATCAATCCTGTACTTCAGTATGGAATTCAGGCATTCTGTCAAAAGTGTGCTGAGGTAGGTGTGGACGGACTTATTCTTCCTGATATGCCTATGGATGTATACGAAACTGAATACAAGCCGCTGTTCGACGCTTATGGTATTCTGAACATCTTTCTGGTAACACCGCAAACATCTGAAAAACGTATCAGACAGATTGATGAAGTGGGCGAAGGCTTCATTTATACCGTATCCTCCGCGAGTGTTACAGGTTCCCAAAGTGGGGTGAGTACAAACATGGAATCCTATTTTGAGCGTTTGAATGATATGCAACTAAAAAATCCAAGGCTGATTGGCTTCGGGATTAAGGATCATGCAACTTTCAGCAAAGCATCGAAATATGCTGCAGGAGCCATTATCGGCAGCGCATTCATCCGTGTTTTGATGGAAAGCAACGATCTGGTAAATGATATCAAAACCTTCGTTTCTGAAGTAAAAAATAAGCCGCTTA
This sequence comes from Dyadobacter sp., assembly GCA_035998385.1. Taxonomy (GTDB): domain Bacteria; phylum Bacteroidota; class Bacteroidia; order Cytophagales; family Spirosomataceae; genus Dyadobacter. The sequence goes on from DASYHR010000419.1 coordinate 1,395, forward strand.
CAGCTGTAGAGGCTTAATGAAAGAATGAAAGAACACGATGCTCCTGGCATCGATTTTGTAAAAGCAATCCGTCATCGGGTTGCTTTTTTCATTTTCATTATTTCATATAATTATGATATTCAGAACAATACTTTCTATCTGCTTTCTCTTCACCGCCGTTAGCGGCTTTGCACAGTTTAGCTTTGATGTGGAACTTGGGCTTGTTCCCGGCACAAACTATAACAAAGTGAGAATACCTAACTCAGGCGGTACGCTTGTCAATCTTGCTGATGAGCTATCCATCAGGCCCAAGGCATTTTATCGCCTGAGAGGCTCTTATACAATAGCAGGACGGCATAATATCTCTGCCCTATACGCACCGCTAACCGTGAAGTATGATGGGGCTTTTAACCGGGATATCAATTTCAACTCACAAATATTTCAGGCAGGTACTCCACTGGAGGTTTTTTATAAATTCAATTCCTATCGCCTGACCTACAGATACGATTTTTTAAAAACAGCACGGTGGAGGGTAGGAGCGGGGCTTACCGGTAAAATAAGAGATGCGGACATTCGCTTCAAAAACGACACTCAGGACACACATTTTGATAACCTGGGGTTTGTCCCACTCGTTAACTTCTACGCCTCTTATAAGCCATCTTATCGCTGGTCATTTATTCTGGAAGGTGATGCGCTGGCTTCCAAATTCGGTCGTGCTGAGGATATTTTTGCAGGTGCGGCATATCATATTAATCCAAAACTCGGTGTCAAACTGGGTTACCGGGTCGTAGAAGGTGGTGCAGATGTTGAGGATATATATAATTTCAATTGGATCAATTATGCATCAGCAGGTTTACTGGTTACATTCTAACCCATATTCGATTAAAATCATCAATGTGAGGTAGCAGGAATCTGGTACATTGAGGTGATAAGAGACAAATAATGCTTAAATTACTTCGTTTTCTCTTATAAAAACTGTGGGCACTTTTACCTTCAGCGTAAACGTTATAAAAGCTATCCAGTATTTACCTCTATACCTATGACACCTTTCACACCGGCAATGGAAGGCCTGCTGCTACGCATTCAGGAATACCGTCAAAAATACTATCAGAACCAGTTACTGAAAGGAATTATCTTTTCAGTAGTACTGCTGCTTACCGTCTTTTTGTTCCTTAATACCCTTGAATATTTTGGCAGGTTTAGTTCTATTGTCAGAGGAATGCTGTTTTTCGGATTTCTGGCTGTCATTGTTTTCTCTCTGATCCAGTGGGTCGTTCAGCCATTAATTCATCTTATTGGACTCAAAAAGCCAATTTCTGATGAGCAGGCAGCGATTCAGATCGGTGAGTATTTTCCGGAAGTGGGTGATAAACTGGTAAATACACTTCAGTTGCGGAATCTATCAGGCGTTCAATCTGATTTGATCGATGCCAGTATCAAACAAAAGTCTGGGCAACTGCTGATCGTTAAGTTTTCGGACGCCATACGTTTTAATGAAAACAAAAAATGGCTCCGGTATGCCGCTTACCCTATTGCAGCAATTGCAGCGATTTTACTTTTTAATCCATCTTTTTTCACCTCCAGCTCTGATCGTATTATCCACTTTCAGAAAAACTATACCTATGCACCATTCTCATTTATCATTGAAAACAAAAAGCTGAAGGCCTTCCGTAATGAGGATTTTGTTTTAAAATTGAAGTTGAAAGGAGAGGCTCTGCCACAATCGGTATACCTGGTGCAGAACGGTAGTCGCTTCAAACTCAACTCCGAAGGAAATCAAAATTACTCCTACACATTTAAAAACCTCCAGCGCAATGCTGCATTCTCCTTTGATGCAGCCGGATTCGTGTCTGATGAATATAAAATTGATGTTGTCGAGAGGCCGTCATTATTGTCATTTGATGTCAATCTTCATTATCCGGCCTACCTCAACAAACCTGCTGAAAGCCTGAGTAACGTTGGAAATCTGTCCGTACCGGAAGGAACAACCATAGAATGGAATTTTAACACGTCTTCCACAAAATCCATGGCAATCAGGTTTGAAAACGACTCAACCCTCTACAAGGCCAGGGACAATGGCGGAGACCATTTTGAGATTCGCCGGTCTGCCAGAAATTCGGCACAATATCAGGTACAAATGCAGAACGATGAAGCAGAAAACGCAGATAAAATTGGCTATTACATCAACGTAATCCCGGACAAATCGCCGGTTTTGAATATTGAAAATTTTCAGGATACAACCCTCTTCAACTATCTCGTGCTCGGTGGGTCTATCAGCGACGACTACGGATTTTCACAGTTGAAACTGTTTTATTCCGTTCAACGACAGAATGAAAAAACACCGGCAACTCCTAAGGGTGTTCCTATTCCGTTTAATAAAACGGTCAATACACAAAGCTTCTTTTTTCAATGGTACGTCGATAGCCTGCAACTGGCTCCGGGCGACAAAATTGAATACTATGCTCAGGTTTGGGATAATGATGGTGTAAACGGCCCGAAAAGCGCACGGTCGCGATCGATTCAATTTATAGTCCCCTCCAGAGAAAAAATGGAAGCAGAGTTAAAAAAATCGGAACAGGAAACTGAAAACCAGATGCAATCGGCAATGAAAAAGGCGCAAAGCCTGCAAAAAGACCTGAACAATCTGGACAATAAACTAAAAACGAACAAAGAGCTGGATTTTAAAGAGCAAAAGCAAATTGAAGAGGTATTGAAAAAACGTGAGGAACTGATGAAGGAACTTCAGGCCTTGCAGGAAAAACACCAGAATCAAAACGAAAAGGCGAAACAATTCAATCAGCAAAGTCCGGAGCTACAGGCAAAAATTGATAAGCTGCAGAAGCTGATGAACGAGCTGAATGACAAACAGACTGACAAGCTGTATGAAGAGCTGAAAAAGCTTTTGGAACAAAAGCAGAGCGAGCGGATGAATTCCATGATGGAAAAGCTGAAGAACAAGGAGCATAATCTTGAAAAAGAACTGGAGCGCACGATGAAGCTGTTCAAGCAAATGCAGCTTGAACAGAAAATGGAAAACCTTACCGAAAAGCTGGATCAGCTCGCTGAGAAGGAAGAGCAGCTTGCCGACAAATCCCAGGAGAACGATAAGAATAAAAATGCTGAGGATAAAAAAAGTAAGAATGAGGATATAAAAAAGGAGCAGGAAGAGATTCAAAAGGAATTTGAAAAGGCGAAAGAGGATGCCAAAGAAGCGGAAGAGTTAAGCCAGGAACTCGAACAACCGTTAGATACGAAAAAAGAAGAGCAAAAGAGCGCTTCAGAGCAAATGGAACAGAGTAAGAAGGAATTGGATAAGCAACAGAATAAAAAAGCATCTGAAGCTCAGAAAAAGGCTGCCAAGTCGATGAAAGAAATGTCTAAGTCGATGGCTGAAGCCATGGCAGGTGCGGAAATGGAGCAAATGCAGGAGGACATGGACGCCTTGCGTGATATTCTGGAAAATCTGATCACGCTTTCTTTTGATCAGGAAGCCCTGATGAAGGATTTCAGAGGTGTGAATTTGCAGGATCCGCGGTTCGTGAAACTGGGTCAGCAACAGCTAAAACTGAAAGATGATGCGAAGGTTGTAGAAGACAGCTTGTATGCTTTGGCAAACCGTGTAGTTCAGATTCAATCTTTTATCACACGCGAACTGACGGACATGAAGTCATACATGGACGAAAGTGTGAAGGGTATTAAAGACCGGCAGATCAGTGTCGCTACCTCTAAGCAACAATTCGCCATGACTTCCATGAATAACCTTGCTTTGATGCTGAGCGATGTTTTCAAGCAAATGCAGGAACAGATGGCGATGGCCATGCCTGGAAGCGGAAAAGGGAAAAAAGGAAAGCAAAAAGGAGATTCGCCGGGCATGGGGGAGCGTCAGGAAAAGCTGAACGGGCAAATGAAACAGCTTGGGCAAGGTAAAGAGGGGCAAGGCAATAATTCGGAGCAGATTGCACGTATGGCGGCGGAACAGGCTGCAATTCGCGAGTTGGTCAGGAAGCTGGAGCAATCATTGAAGGGTACAGAAGCAGGAAAACAGTTTGGAAAAGAACTGCAGGAGATATCTGATAAAATGGATGAGACTGAAACGGACCTGGTCAACAAACGGATCACGCCGGAACTGATTAAACGAAATCAGGAAATCACAACCCGTTTGCTGGAATCCGAAAAAGCAATGAAGGAGCAGGATGAAGATGAACAGCGTAAGGCCCAGACAGCAAAACAATTTACCAGAAAGCCGCCTGCAGCCTTTGAAAAATATATCAAAGACAAAGAAAAGCAGACCGAGTTACTCCGTACGATACCTCCCACATTCTCTCCCTTTTACAAAAGAGAGGTAGATACTTATTTCAAGAAATATCAGGCAAAAAACTGACCACCAGCCTCAATGTTAAATAATCTTAATGATGAAGCTGTTCATTTTTTACGTGATAATTTGCTCAAAACGGGTTGAAAAATCCTGTTGAATGATCTTATTCAGATAGTTAGTATCTTTGCTGGTTATTTACAACACAAAAACATATAATTGTCTTAACAACTATTTTGTAACCAAAGGTTACAATTTTTATTATCTGATATGTTAAAATTCTTCCCTGAGGAGATCGACTTCAAGGTTCCGCAGACACTGAGAACAAAAAAGTGGATTAAGGATATAGCACACTCTGAAGGTTATAAAATCGGCGACTTAAACTATGTGTTTTGTTCCGATGATTACCTACTTGAAATAAATCGTCAGTATCTGGATCATGACTATTATACTGACATTATCACGTTCGACAACAGTGATGAGGAAGGTAAGCTGGAAGGAGATATCTATGTAAGTGTTGACAGGGTGCGTGACAATGCCGTCAGTTTAGAGGTTGCTTTTGAAGTGGAACTTCGGCGCGTTTTAATTCACGGCTTACTTCATCTCATCGGATTTCAAGATACTGATGATGAGCTAAAGAAACAAATGAGATCCAAGGAGGACGAGTGTCTTCTGTTATATTAAATATTTCCACGTGGAACACTTTAATTAAAGTACTTCAGCGTGGTTCAACAAGATTACAAATCAATTATGTTTCCAGAATATGATGTAATTGTAGTAGGTGCCGGACATGCCGGTTGCGAAGCGGCAGCCGCCGCGGCGACTATGGGATCGTCGGTTCTGCTCATTACAATGAACATGCATACCATCGCCCAGATGTCTTGCAACCCTGCAATGGGGGGAGTTGCAAAAGGGCAAATCGTGAGAGAGATTGACGCACTTGGCGGACAATCGGGAATTGTCAGTGATAAAACAATGATTCAATTCCGAATGCTGAACCTTTCCAAAGGTCCGGCTATGTGGAGCCCCCGATGCCAGAGTGACCGGGTTCTTTTTGCGCAGGAGTGGCGTAATATTTTAGAGAATAATCCCAACGTAGATTTTTGGCAAGACACGGCCAAAGAAATTTTGATCGAGAATGGAGCAGCACGTGGTGTCAAAACCAGCCTGGGTGTTGAGATCAAATCCAAATCAGTTGTACTAACAAACGGCACTTTCCTGAATGGCCTGATTCATATCGGCGAGAAAAACTTCGGCGGTGGCAGAACAGGTGAGAAAGCGGCTACCGGTATCACCGAACAGTTGGTGACGCTCGGTTTCGAAGCAGGTCGGATGAAAACCGGAACACCCCCGCGTGTAGATGGTCGGTCGCTGGATTACTCAAAAATGGAAGAGCAACCTGGTGATGAAAATCCAAGTAAGTTCTCTTATACCGATACGGAACCATTGACGAAGCAAAGAAGCTGCTGGATCACCTATACCAACTCCGAGGTGCATGAAGTATTAAGAACCGGATTTGAAAAATCACCTATGTTTTCTGGTAGGATCAAAGGTATTGGTCCGCGGTATTGTCCATCTGTAGAAGACAAAATCAACCGCTTCGCTGACAAAGATCGTCACCAGATATTTGTTGAACCGGAAGGGTGGGACACAGTGGAAGTTTACGTAAACGGATTTTCAACATCACTCCCCGAGGATGTGCAGTATGCAGCGATACGCAAAATACCAGGCTTTGAAAATGCGAAAATGTTCCGTCCTGGTTACGCAATTGAATACGATTACTTCCCACCGACCCAATTACAATCTACGCTCGAAACGCACCTTATCAAAGATCTTTTCTTTGCAGGGCAGATCAACGGAACAACGGGTTATGAGGAAGCTGCGTGCCAGGGTCTGATGGCTGGAATCAACGCGCACAGAAATGTCCATTCCCTGGAACCGTTTACCTTAAAAAGATCTGAAGCATACATTGGTGTGCTCATAGACGATCTCATCAACAAAGGTACCGAAGAGCCTTACCGTATGTTCACGTCACGGGCTGAATACCGTACGCTTTTGCGTCAAGATAATGCAGATATCAGACTTACCGAGAAAGGCTATAACATCGGGCTGGCTGACGAAAGCAGACTCAACAATGTCCGGGAAAAACAAAGACAAGTCGACGAAATCATCTCTGCGTTCACTTCGACCAAAGTGACGCCAGAGGAAATCAATCCGGCACTGGAAGTTATCGGCACAGCACCTGTAAGAGAAAAAATTACCTTGACACAGCTTCTTAAAAGACCTCAAATTTCCATTGAGCAACTCGCCGAAGCCAGTCCGAAAGTAGTCGAGATCATTTCGCAATACTCGGCAGACTCTATACAACAGGCGCAAATACATCTGAAATATGATAGCTACATCGAAAAAGAAATGCTGCTTGTCGAAAAAATGAACCGGCTTGAGGATTTGGCAATCGTGGGAAATTTCAACTATGATTCCGTTACATCCCTGTCATTTGAAGGACGCGAAAAACTGAAGAGAACAAAGCCGGCAACCATAGGCCAGGCTTCCCGAATCAGCGGCGTCAGCCAATCAGATATATCCGTATTAATGCTCTTTATAGGACGATAGATGCCGTTAGAAACGCTTAAAAAATGCCCCGTTTGCGATGCAGATAGTTTCAGTAATTATCTGAATGTAGAAGACTATACCGTCTCTCATAAAGAATTTACCATTCAACAATGCAACGCTTGTTACTTTCTTTTAACCAATCCCCGGCCATCAGCTGATGAGATAGGTGCGTATTACCAATCAGAAGAATACATATCACATCATGACGATTCAAAAGATATCATGAGTCGTGTTTACACATCTGTGAGGAATCACACTATAAAGGAGAAACTCAAACTCTTAAATGGACTACATCCCGGTAAAGGTTCGCTGCTGGACATCGGATGTGGTACTGGTAATTTCATCCAGGCATGTAAGGAAAATGGCTGGCAGGTCGCTGCTACTGAACCGGATTCCGGCGCAAGAACCATTGCTGAAAAGAGAGTAGGAGAGACTATATCAGAAACAATCAATGCGCCCGGCTTACAGAATAAGAAGTATGATGTTATTACACTTTGGCATGTTCTCGAGCATGTTCATGAATTAAACGAAAGCGTAAAATGGCTGCACGATCACGTGAATGAGAATGGTACAATCATTATCGCAGTGCCCAATCCGCAATCGTTCGATGCACTTGAATACCGCAGGTTCTGGGCCGCCTATGATGTCCCGAGGCATCTATACCATTTCACCAAAAGCTCGATGAAAAAGCTCATGGAAAAACACGAGCTACATGTCAGGAAAGTGCTTCCTATGTGGTTTGATTCGTTTTACGTGAGCATGCTTAGTACAAAGTATCGGGGTAAGTCTGTAAGTCTTGTCAACAGCCTTAAAACAGGTATTATTTCCAATCTGAAAGGCAAATCGGCTAAGGCGGACGGAACAAATACTTCAAGCCTCATATACATCATAACAAAATAACAACCAGTCCGCTATCAAACCGAGCCCTCAATACCCATCCACATGTATTGAGGGCTTTTATATATTATCTCTTATGTTACGAACCATTGCCTTCGCAATTCTTTGCCTCCTCATTTTCGGACGTTGTGCTCAGCAAGTCTCTCCCACAGGAGGGAAAAAAGACACCATCCCTCCTAATCTTGTACAGAGCATCCCGCTAAACAAAACCCTCAATTTCAAAGAAAATAAAATTCAGTTGTTCTTCGATGAATATGTAGTGGTTGATAATATCAATCAAAAGTTGATCATTACCCCTGAAGCAGACAACCCCTATACCTATAAACTCAACGGCCAGTCTATCGTTCTTAACTTCAAAAAGAACTTCCATGATAGTACTACATACACGCTCAATTTCGGAGACGGTATTAAAGATTTTGCAGAAAGAAATCCTGCCAAAAACCTGAAATTAGTATTTAGTACCGGACCTTCCCTGGATTCAGGAAGAGTGTATGGAACCATAAGAGATATCCAAACAAATAAACCTGTATTTGACGCGCTGGTAGGCCTGTACAATCTCAGCGACACCCTGAATGTTGCCAAACAAAAACCCTATTACTTCTCGCGAACGGATAGTAGCGGAACATTCAGCATTGAGAATATACAACTCAGACCCTATCAACTTATCGCAATAGATGATAAAAACAGGAATATGCTGTTCAATGCCAAAGATGAAAGGTTAGGCTTTTGGAGTAAAACGATTGATGCGGGAGCCGACTCCAGTCATTATAATCTCGAAATGGCATTGCAGGACAACACACCCCTCAAAGTCCAGCGTACCATTCCAAAAGTGAATAATTACGGTATAATGTTCAGTAAAAATATAGATCGCGTTGAAGTAAAATTTGCCGCCCAGGACAGTCTGCCCTACATGCTTGAAAATGGCAATTCCATCAAATTTTTTAACGTGCAGCCTCATTCCGATACGACAGTTGTGAAAATGACCGTCATTGATTCAC
>DASYHR010000534.1:0-2952 GCA_035998385.1 Dyadobacter sp.
ATTCTTCTACATGAATAACTTCGCTGATAACAAAAGTCATCTATTGGATGTCACTCTTCCTAATGGCAAAATTTGGTCTGGCACCGTCGCCGGCAATGGTATCCATGCAAAGCTGCTTTAATACAGCAGCCCCTACACACACTAACAACGTGAACCAGAATGATAAAGGCAATAAAGGAGCTGACACCGCAAAAGTTGATTATTTACTTGCTTGTGACTGCCATCTCATTTCTGTGGTATAAGCTTGAAAACACTGAGGTGAAGGTCGACGGGAAGGATGTGAAGACCGAGGTTCGGTATGACAGGCTTCAAAGTAAATTCGACTCTGTTCAGGCATTGCGCATTGCAGATGAAAAGGATTGTGCTGATGAGATAAAAGCAATCAAGCAACAGGAAATTGACGATTTAAAGAATCGTGTTGCCAGGCAGGAGGCTATCAATTCGAAGGCTGCTAAGGCTGAACAGAAAGTTGACAATGTGATTCGTCAGACAACAAAATTAACCCGTCTTGCTCAGGATATAGACAATCAAAACGAACCAAAATGATTATGAAATCAAAGAAAATACCATTTGTTTTCTTACTGGTATTCGTAGCGATCAGTTTGCAATCTCAGCAGACTGAGAAACCAGTGAGGCCGGTTAATGTCAAGCCGGATACTTCTGTGGCTGACAGTAAGCCTGCGCATGCAAAGCCTGTGATAATTGATTCATCTGAGATCCTGAAAAAGAAGCTTGATGATGAATTGAAAAAGACCGCAGCGACCTCTGAGCGGATTGAGAAGAAGGTGGAGAAAATACCGCCAATGATCAACCAGGCCATGTACAAGCTGATCATTAGCTCACCATCAAGGCCAAAGCAGAATATTGTCGTTGCGCCCATTACCACGAAAGAGCTTCCGGTCAATGTCTCAGATCCGAAGATCGACACCGCGGGCAACCAGAAAGTAAGAAGGAGTTTCTTCCGGTTTAAAAGGAATCGGGAGTAAGAGTATACACAACACACTAAATTGAGAGTACAATGAATTTTGATGAAGCGATTGAACATGTTCTTTCTTCGGAGGGAGGATATGTCAACAATCCGAATGATAGCGGTGGTGAGACTAAATACGGGATTTCAAAGCGCTCATACCCGAAGCTAGATATCAAGAATCTGACACGCGCACAGGCAAAGGCCATTTACAGAACTGATTTTTGGGATAAAGTAAAAGCTGATCAGCTTGCTAGCGCGGTTAGGTTTCATGTATTTGACTTCGCCGTGAATGCTGGTGTATCTACTGCAATTAAAACCCTGCAGTTTGCTGCTGGCTCCAAAAAAGACGGGGTACTCGGACCAAACACAATCAAAGGTTCCCAACGAGTCTCAGCGCGTGATTTTGGCGTCGCAAGGATCAGGCATTACACAGCGTTGGCGCGTGACAGACCGAAAGACCGGGTGTTCCTGGATGGCTGGCTGATCAGGACGCTGGATGTGACATTATTGTCGACGAAATGAGAAAAAGCGGCTAGGGTGTGAATCCTAGCCGCTTTTGTTTACCTGCCAACCACTATTCGTTGTGTTGTTTCACTATCATCATTGAACCTAGCTTTGACAATGTAGCTGCCAGATTTCAAATTCTTAATTTCGACTTTGCCACCTGTAGGCTTGTTTTGGTGAAGCAATACCTTCCCGGAAAGAGAGATCACCTGAACGTTTGACAATTTGGCTGCATACTTTTGGTCAATCAATATGTAATCTGATGCCGGATTAGGGTAAACGGCAATGATTTTATCAGCCTGCTCAGACATCACGTGTACAACAGAGCTGTACGCAAATGAATTATCATTGTCGACCATTTTCAATCTGTAGTAATTTCTTACGCCCGGCTTATCGTGAGTGAATTGATAATTTCTTTCAGTGTACGAATTCTCATTTGACTTCACCGACCCGATATGGATCCAGTCCTTCGCATTTGCACTGTGCTCAACCTGAAATTCCCTGCTATTGGTTTCCTCGGCTGTTGACCAGCTAAGAGAGACATTCCTTTCAGCTGCTTTGCCTTGAAATTTAACCAAGGTGATCGGAAGGGATGTTTGGCAGTTAGCCGTAAGGGATTCAACACTATTGCAACCAGAAGCATTCCCAGATAAATTAGTTGAGCCTCCATAAGAAGCTTTAGCCTTTATATGATTGCAGATAACAGGAGCAGTGCAAGCTGACAGCTGTGAATTGTTATATAAATGTACAGTAAGCAGGCTCTCTGTAACTCCATCCAAGCCACTTAAATCCGTCAATGAAGGACAGTTTTCGATCCACAAACGATTTAAAGTTTTAACATTTCTTAAGCCATTCAAATTTTGCAGAGAATTCATGTCAATCAGTGAAATGTAATTATCTGGCACTGAAACCAGACCTTCCAATCCACTCATATTAGTTACCGAATTTGCTCCTCTAATAGAAAATGACCAAATACTTGTCGCTTTACCGACGGATAACTGAGTAAGATTATGGCATCGTACAATGCTTACCTGTTGTAATGACGTCAAATTGTCCAATCCTGCCATCGAAGTTAAATTATTATTGTCGATCAAGGTAATTAATACGGTTGATTGCAATCCGCTTAATCCGTTAAGGGATGTCAGTAGGGAGGAATTTATTTCAATTCGTCCATTTACTTGCGTTATACCTGAAAGTCCGTTCAGATTACGAATGCGATTTTCGGGTAATCCAGGGCCTATAAGTAAATTCCCATTGATAACAGAACAGCCACCATCAGCAAAATATCTGTCAACTCCTGTTTGATCAGCAAACCATACATCTCCATTTCTCGGGCACTGCGCCATAGCAAGATTGGTCAAGCTGTAAAAGACGGCGACCATTACAAAAAGTAAATTTTTTTTCATTGGGTGAAGTAATATAAGTGAGCAAATAGATGTAACCAACTGATTACAATACAATTATCACAAAGTTACTCA
>DASYHR010000421.1:0-2227 GCA_035998385.1 Dyadobacter sp.
TCAACTATATTCTACGTAATGAAATTGATTCGATTAGCAGTGTTTTTCTTTGTAGTGTTTTCTGTTGACGTTATGGGACAACAGTTAGGACGGGTAACTTCCGGGTTGGATGTGGGAACAGGATATAAGGAAAATATGTGGGCTCCTTCTATTACCTATCATCAGGAACTGAGTCTGAATAATTTTCAATGGTTCAGGATAGGCTGGGGAGTAAGAGGGGCAGGTCTTTTTGCAGGACAGACTGATTTAACGCCAAAGAACACGGCTTTGTCAGGCGACACACTCAAATTTGGAAAAATATCTACTACCAGTATCAGTTTTTTGTTAGGTGCCAATGTTCGTTTATGGAGATTTGATATCGGAGCTAACACGGATTTGTTTGGTATTGCCTTTGGTGCAAAGCGAAGCGGATTATATAGCCTGAGCGCACTACAGGAAGGAGAAAACGATTCGCCCTATAATGATTATATTTCAAGTAGCCCAACTGTATTAAACACCGTTCCATTGGTGATGGGTAATCAAAACGGTCAGTCGGAATTATACGTCCGCTACTGGATTACTGACCAGATCGGGATTAAATTGGGCTACATTCACGGAAGAGTGACCTATTCCGCAGATCGCAAATTGTATAACAACCAGAATCGTTTTTCCACGACCTATGGTGTTCCTTTCGTTGCTGTAGCCTTTCCTCTGTATAACTAGACTAGTATTGACTGAATGGCCGAACAGCTGACAGATTCACACAAATTCAACCTATGGAAGCGTAGGCTGGAAAAGAATGGAATGGATGTTCATCGTGTCGACGAACTTTATTCGAGAAGAAATGGTAAAGGCGAAATCCTTTTTTCTCTTCTTTACACCAATGCCACCACCCCCGAAGGCAACAAGATTCCACCCATATGCTTTTTGAAAGGCGAGGTCGTGTGTGTACTGGTTTGTTTTATTGATCAGGTCACTCGCGAGAAATATCTGCTTTTGGTCAGACAAAGACGAATCTGCGATGGCTCGCTCACCTATGAGCATCCGGCCGGTATGCTTGATAGTGAAAGTGATGCGGCCGTGGTGGCAGCCAGGGAGGTATGGGAAGAGACCGGTATTAAGGTCGACAAAGATCAACTGGTAGCACTGCATCAGCAACCTTATTATCCCTCAACCGGTACGAGCGATGAGGCCATGTATCTTTTCTATTGCGAACTTGAACTTACAAAAGAGCAAATCCTGAGCTATCACAATCAAAGCCAGGGACTGCTTTCAGACCATGAATATATCGAAACTTTTGTGGTTGCATTTGCTGAAGGTCACAAGCTGATCACCAATGTAAACGGCATTCTGCTGGACTACATGTATCTTAAATCGGTGGGAGACTGGGATTTACTGAAAAATTTGTAATTGCCAGGTATAGCTGTACTACAGAAGGTAAACAAATTTCTTTCAAAAGTATCAAAAGAATAAAATAGAGCCTATATTTGCACCCCGTTACAAGTCCTGCACCCGTAGTTCAATGGATAGAATTGTGGTTTCCGGTACCATCGATATGAGTTCGAATCTCGTCGGGTGCACTAATGCCTCTCAGTCGGTTAAAACAGTATTGCTTTTAGAGTTAAACTTGAATACAAAGGCTTTCTAATCAGTTAGAAAGCCTTTGTTGGTATTATATCGGGTATTACCCCGAAATCCCCTCACTATAATACCTCACGTCTAATGAAAATCACAAACCGAACTAGTATGTTGCTCAGAATCAATTTCCGTGTAAAAAAGCAAGCCTCCGGTAAGAATTCTTACATCTATTGCCGAATCCGGCTGAATGGTGTTGTTCCAACAGATTTTTCAACTTATGTCAAGTATCAGGATTCTTGGAACCAGGAGAACCAAATGTTTGTAGGAAAAGATCATTTGTCAACTGAAGGCAATGAAACTCTACAGACTATTAAAGATGACATAAAAATACTCCTCAAAGAGTTATGCAGATCTGGTCAACCAGACGCACACGATTTGCGTAATGCGTTTTTGAAAAGAGCTGAGAACAAGACTTTGGTGTCTGTCTACACAGAGCACCTGAAACATGCGAAAGAAATGGAGGGCAAACCAAATTTCTCAAAAGGGACTGTTAAAGCTCATACCAGTCTGCGTAACATAATGATTGGATACCTGGACCATTGCAAAAGAAAAGACATCAATCTATTGGAGATCAAGTTGACGTTCGGAACGGATTTCATCAGATATCTAC
>DASYHR010000564.1:0-3531 GCA_035998385.1 Dyadobacter sp.
GTTTTGGTGCACCATCCTGTGTGCCTGCTACGGTTTTTGAAACTGCCGGTGCTACCATCACCGCAGAAGATGTACGCGAACTTCTGGCAAGCGATGACATTGGCTATCTGGCTGAAGTCATGAATTTTCCCGGTGTGTTAAGCGGCGATCCGGATATGCTCGCCAAAATAGCCTGGGCCAGACATTACGACAAACCTGCCGACGGACATGCTCCCGGACTACGCGGGCAACAGGCAGAGGCCTATGCGAAGGCAGGACTCAGCACCGATCATGAGTGTTTCACCTATCCCGAAGCCAGAGAAAAAATCGACTATGGCGTAAAAATATTAATCCGCGAAGGAAGTGCAGCCCGAAACTTTGAAGCGCTGATTCCTTTACTTAGCGAGTATCCTGAGCAAATCATGTTTTGCTCAGATGACAAACATCCTGACTCTCTCGTGTTGGGACATATCAATTTACTTGTAATAAGAGCTCTGGAGCAAGGTCATTCCTTATGGGATGTACTCAGGGCGGCCAGCTTGAATCCTGTTGCGCATTACAATTTGCCCGTGGGTCTTTTGCGACAAGGCGATGCCGCAGATTTCATTATTGTCAACAACCTGAGCGATTTTGCTGTTGAACAAACCTGGCTCAATGGTGACCTGGTTGCTGAAAATGGAGTTTCGTTAATCCCTGATCTTCGGAGCCCACACATGAATCAGTTTGATTGTCAAAGAAAAAAAGCTAAAGACTTTCAGTGTAGAGCGGATCAAAATGCGTCACAATTGAGGGTCATCGAAGCATTGGAAGGACAGCTGATTACAAACCAATTGACAGAACCGATTCCTGTCGAGAAAGGATTGATTGTGGCAGACCCGGATCGGGACATTTTAAAGATTGCAGTTATAAACCGATATAGGGATAGCGCACCTGAAATTGCCTTTATCAAAAATTTCGGTTTAAAGTCGGGTGCAATTGCTTCAACGGTGGCCCACGACTCGCATAATATCATTGTGGTGGGTTGTGACGATGATAGTATTGCTGAAGCAGTCAATTTGCTGATTGATGCCAAAGGTGGTGTTTCGGCTGTTGGCAAGGGTGAAAAGATGGTTCTTGAATTACCTATCGCGGGGCTTATGAGCGACCGCAACGGATATGAAGTCGCAGAAGAATACACAAAAATGGATGAGTTTGTGAAAGGCACGCTCCAATCTACATTGCAGTCGCCCTATATGACTTTGTCGTTTATGGCACTTCTCGTAATTCCTTCTCTCAAGTTGAGCGACAAGGGATTATTCAATGGTGACAAATTTGAATTTGTTTCTCTAACTCTGTAATAAACAAGCAAAATGATCGAAATTGTAAGATTAAACTATCAGATGTAATTTTATCTCTAAATATTTTTATAATGTGTTTTTTTATAAATATATTTACAAGTGTATAAATGACCCTTATTTAATAATTCCTAACCTCAGTTAATTCCTAACCTTAACAAAAATGGCTCACCTACGCTACAAACAAGAAGAAGAACTCAGTTTCTGGGATCAGTTCAGAAAGGGCGACGAAAATGCTTATGCATGTCTTTACAAATCATACGTGCATATACTTTACCAGTATTGCTCACAATTTACAATTGACAAACCCCTGATTAAAGATTGCATTCACGACTTGTTCGTAGAATTATGGAAGAACCGGGCCACTTTGGGTGATACCACTTCGGTAAGGTTTTATTTGATGGCATCTATTAAAAGGAAACTAGTACGCCACCTGAATGCCCAGCAAAAACACACGAGTAACGAAGATATTCCTGTAGAGTACTGGCATATTAACACGCCTTCCCACGAAAACCACATGATATCGGAGGAAGAGTTTGATTCGACAAACCAGCATTTGAACGTGGCTATCAACGGACTTCCACGTCGCCAGCGTGAAGCCATTTTCCTCAAGTTCTACATGAACCTCAACAATCATGAAATCGCAGATCTGATGAAAATTAATATTCAGTCGGTTTATAATCTTGTTTTTGGTGCATTGGGCAATCTGAAAAAGCAAATGACTTTGGAGAGACTTACTTTTTGATATAAAGATTACAGACATATACAAAACGCGTGGCGAACTATGCAACGCGTTTTTTGTTATCCATGGTATAGTAAAACAAAACCTGCCTTTGCCGATGACCATGGTGAGCACACCACTTGCTGAACGCCTCCGACCCCGAAAACTTGATGACTATGTAGGGCAAAATAAGCTGCTGGGTCCAAATGGACCTTTACGCAGGGCGATTATGCAAAATACAATTCCTTCCATGATTTTATGGGGCCCTCCAGGCGTGGGTAAAACTACACTTGCGCTATTGTTGGCCGATGTTACCAAAAGACAATTTCACAATTTGAGCGCAATCAGTTCTGGTGTGAAAGACCTGCGGGAAATTCTTTCGCGACCGTCTGGTTTGTTCCCTCCGATCTTGTTTATCGATGAGATTCACCGGTATAATAAAAGTCAGCAGGACGCGTTGCTGGGAGCTGTAGAAAAAGGTCAGGTAACACTGATCGGCGCAACGACGGAGAATCCATCATTTGAAATTAATTCCGCATTATTATCCCGCTGCCAGGTGTACATTCTGGAAGCATTCGGCCAGGAGGAATTGAAGGATATTATTGACAGGGCGCTTATCAAAGACAGCTGGCTTGCGGGTAAAACAATCACATTTACCTCGTACGATGCCTTATTCAGGCTGTCGGGTGGCGATGGAAGAAAATTGCTGAATTTGCTTGAATTGGTGGTGCTGGCGAAAGGTGATGTGAGCGAAATTGAGATTACTGACGACTGGGTTACAGAGGTTGCACAGCAAAACATAGCCCGGTATGACAAATCGGGTGAACAACATTACGACATCATTTCAGCCTTCATAAAATCTCTAAGGGGAAGTGATCCTAACGGAGCAGTGTATTGGATGGCTCGTATGATCGTGGCCGGTGAAGATCCTTCGTTCATTGCGAGGCGCATGCTCATTATGGCTTCCGAAGATATCGGTAACGCAAATCCGACTGCTATGATTATGGCCAATGCCTGTATGCAGGCGGTGAATGTGATTGGTTACCCCGAATGCCGCATTATCTTGTCGCAAGTGGCAGTATACCTGGCCACATCACCGAAGAGCAATGCGAGTTACATGGCAATTGGAGAAGCAATGGAATTGGCTAAAAATACGGCTCATTTACCGGTTCCCCTAAGCCTGCGTAATGCACCAACCAAACTGATGAAACAAATAGGATATGGCAAAGACTATAAGTACGCACACTCATACGAAGGCAGCTTTGCAAGACAATAATTTCTACCTGACGAAATAAGCGGAACCCGACTGTTTGAACCCGGCGCGAATGCAAGGGAAGAAGAAATACGAAAAAAATTACAGCATTGGTGGGGTGATCACTACGGCTACTAAGATGAGATGAAAACCGGAAACAGCCTATTGCTGATTTGCCCTCCTATTTTTCTCTTTTTCAAGAAATTCTGCAATATCCTGTTTTTTATGCGCTATGGCTTTTTCAA
>DASYHR010000572.1:0-2949 GCA_035998385.1 Dyadobacter sp.
ATATTATCAACGAGTCGTATACGCTGACGGAAGACCAGGCACGAAAAGCAGTTTCCAAATATGCTTTGAGTGAGAAGGAAGGTGTGGGGGTTGTGTACGTTGTGGAAAGCCTGAACAAGACGCTTGAAAAAATGACCGTGTGGGTTACATTCATCGATTTATCCACACGTAAGATACTGCTGATCGAAAAAGTTGAGGGTAAAGCGGCCGGATTTGGCTTTCGTAACTACTGGGCTGGTGCGGTCTACAAGATCAATGGAAACATTGGTTCGAATTACTACAAGAAGTGGAGTCTGACATCGAAATAATGAGAAATAGGAAATAGTTTTCTATTTTCAGGTTTTCAAAACTGATACGAACAATAAGTTTTCCTGTAAGCTGTGAAACGTTCTTCTTTTTTGGACGATTCACAGCTTACTTATTTTGAAACCATTCAGCGTGAAAATCCGATATACATACTTGTTTCTACTGCTTACACTGCTTTCGACTAGCTGCACGAAAATGATGTTTCGAGCATCAGAAAAGGCATTTAGGGAAGGAATGAGCCATCAACCCTATGATGTGGTGATCGTCCCGGGTTTTCCGTACAACGGGCAAAGCTGGGACCGGGTCGTGCAAATGAGAGTACACTGGGCCAACTATCTGTTTCAGAATGGGTATACCAAAAATATCATTTTCTCAGGATCGGCTGTAGCAACTCCCTACATCGAAAGCAGGATTATGAAGCAATATGCTGTGGCTTTGGGTGTACCCGCAGACAAGATATTTATTGAAGAAAAAGCCGAACACAGTACGGAAAACGTCTACTATTCGTTTTGTATGGCGCGTGATATGGGATTTAAGAACGTAGCATTGGCTACAGATCCGTATCAACACAGTTATATGTCTAAATTTGTACGCCGATTTGAACTGCCCATTGGTTTTTTACCAACAGATCTGGACACTTTGCAGGCTTTGAAAATGAATGAGCCGGGAATTAATCCAGCCCTTAGCACAAGAAAGGATTTCGTTAAGTTGTCGGATCGGGAACATTTTTTTGAGAGGTTCAAAGGAACGATGGGAGGCTACATACAATGGCACGAATCCGATTTGAAGACACAAAAGCTAAAAAGAAGATATAAAAACAGAACCCTGCCTGCAAAGGAATAAGGGCACACAAATACAGCGAATGAAAAAGGAATTGTCGGCTATTGAAGCCAAATACGAAGCACAAAAAATAGCATTTGGTCCCATGTTTTTCCAGTCGGTGATTGCACTGCGTGATCTGGGTATTCTGGACTTTATTAATAAAAATCGCAAAGGAGTTAGTATTGATACCATTGTTGAAAAGATGGACGTGAGTGAATACGGTATCAATCTGCTGATCGAAGCTGCCGAAGTACTGGGCGTGGTGGAGGTTGAGGATAAGGTTGTTAAGATTACAAAGATTGGATTTTTTCTACTTAAGGATGAGATGACGCGTATCAACGTCAACTTCATGAACGATGTTTGTTACATGGGTGCCAAGTCCATGACAGAGAGTATTTTGAAAGGAAAACCGGAAGGTTTGAAAGAACTGGGCGACTGGCCCACGATCTACGAAGGACTTTCTATACTACCTGAACCAGCCAAAAAATCCTGGTTCGAATTCGATCATTATTACTCTGACGGCGCCTTTCCTGAAGCGCTGAAAATTGTATTCCGTAACCAGCCTAAGGTGCTGTTTGACGTAGGCGGAAACACCGGGAAATGGTCATTTGCCTGCTGTGGGTATGATCCTGAGGTGAAGATTAAAATACTTGATCTGCCTGTACAGTTGAAAGTGGCGAGACAAAATGCCACAGAAAAAGGATTACTAGATCGTATCGACTTCCATGCTATTGACCTTTTGAATACAGAACAGCGAATTCCGCAAGGTGCTGACGTGATCTGGATGAGTCAGTTTCTGGATTGTTTTTCTAAAGAAGAAATTGTTCAGATTCTTAAAAACGCACACCAGGCTGCTTCAGAAAAAACGACCTTGTATATCCTCGAGCCATTCTTTGACAATCAGGCATACCCTGCCGCTGAATACAGTTTGGTTGCAACTTCGTTGTATTTCACCATCATGGCCAATGGAAACAGTAAAATGTACAGCATTGATGTGATGAAAGATCTCGTGAAGGAATCGGGGTTTGAAGTAATCGAAACCTATCCGCTGATCGGGGACAGTTATCACTCAATTCTGGAGTGCCGTAAGAGGTCTGATGCATAGTGTCGGGTAATTTCTATCTTTGTAGTATTGATTCAGGAGAGATGATAAAAGTGCGGATATATTTTACGATCATTCTGTTCGCTGTATTCAGCAGTTTTGACAGCATTGGAAAAGACAGAAGTTCTTTTTTTGAGGTATTGTCTGGCAAATCAGAGGCGAATATTGACAAAGAGATCGCCAGGCTGGAATCAGAGAGTCCAACGTCTTTAACAAAAGCGAGAAGAGGAGCTTTGCTGATGAAGAAAGCTGAGTTTGTGAAAGGGGCAGGTAATAAAGTAAAGACTTTTAAGGCAGGTGCGAAATTGCTGGAAGGAGAGATAGCTGAAAGTCCTGATAATGTTGAGTACCGTTTTATGAGGCTCACAATTCAGGAACACGCTCCCGGCATATTGAAATACAATAAGAACGTGCAGGCAGACAAACAGTTGATCATCAGTAGCTTTAAAAAGCTTGATGAAGATCTTAAAAAGGTCATCAGAAATTATTCGGAAGATTCAAAAATTATCAAAACAGTAGATTTGCGGTAGCGGCATCTGAAATATTAGCTTGTTCAAATGAAAAAGGTGCTAGTAATAAATTATTCTCAATCGGGGCAGTTGAATGAGATCATAGACAACTTTTTGCTCCCTTTTGAAAATGCAGAAATTGAAAGAGTTGCCATTGAGCCTGTAAAACCAATTGCATTTCCGTGGTCGAGTGAAGTTTTTTACAACACC
>DASYHR010000578.1:0-2855 GCA_035998385.1 Dyadobacter sp.
ATGTAATCCTCATTTTATGCAGCTAGCAAGATATGGATTCCAAAAGGAGATCATAAAGTCAGGTCTTTTTATACTAGCACCAGATCATGGATACATAAAGTAAAAATTACCTAACTTCCATTTTATACTTTTAGTGAGTACTATCTAGAATTACCGGCAACCTTAAACTACGACAGTAATGACAATACCTTTCGGGCGAGCTCTATACTATCCGCACATAAATTTTCACGATCATAACTGGTTAAAATTTGCAGCACTGTACTATGATGGAATTGATAGAATTGTTCCTAATGACGATTTATTAGAAGAAGTCGAATTAATCGAACGAATTAATGACACTGCGACAAACAATGAGTCTCTATTCGTTCGAAGTGTCAGACCAGGACACTATGCTGACAACATTGCCCGTGAATTTCTCGAATATGCAAAGATTGAGCTGGCAGATGATATTAAAAGAAAAGCAATTTATCAAAGAGTTTCAAAATTTGTAAGGCCTACTGATACATATACTGTCCACGTTTCAAAAATGGGACGGGAACTTTTAGAAGAACTGCCCAAGCTTAATCTGCCAATGAAAAAAATTTCGTTTGAATTCGAAGATTGGATAGAATTTGATTCAATTACTGGGGCACTTTATATGTCTAGACTTGCAAATTGCATCGCGGCAGACAAATCTCTACCAATCGTGTCAGATGATCCAAACTTTCAATCAATAGTTAGAGATGCCCAAAAGGAGAAAGTGACAAATGACATTAGTGAAACTCTGGCATCGATGGTGATCCAGTCAGTAATTCCAAAAAACATTGAGGCAATTACAACAAAGCAGATAATTCGATTTAGGAGAGATTATAAAGACGAGCGACAGCAATTCTATCTAAACATAAATGCTCTGGTACAAGATCTCTATAAAATTCAGGATGAACAATCACTAAAAGACGCTTTGAATTTTAGAAAGGATTCGATTGATCGGGCTACCAAAGACATTGAAGGGATTTACAGATCATTAAAAATTGACACAGGATTTAGCTTACTGGCTTTATCAATTCCTTCCTTTGTATCGGACCTTAGCTGGATTGTAGCAGGTGCCGGTATTGTAGCAGTTGCAGCAGGTAAATTGACACTTAAAGGTTTAGAATACCAGAAAACAAAACGAAATAGCCCATACTCATACGTGCTTACTCTCAAAAATTACCTTGACAAAGAAGATTTCGCAGAATCGCTATTAAGGGGAAAACTAATACTATAAGGAGGAAATCCTTTATAACCAAGTGGCTTGAACTCGTAATGAGAGCATCAAACTATCAATAAACATAGATACTTATGATAGTCCATCTTTTTTGTCCGTATTGTGCATATGAAGCATCATTGTTAAAAAAGGCAGTTACGATTGATGTGCCCGTCCCAGTAATGAAAATAGCGGATGATGGGCGATATAATGTAGCATGCGAAAAAAATCATGAGAGCATTGTTATATTAGGTAATATAAAATTTGAGCTCCTTTTTGAAATGGGCCTAAACGCAATTATTGATGGTTATTATAGGGAGAGCGTTTCATCCTTTGCATCAGCACTCGAACGCTTTTATGAGTTTTATTGGCGTGTAGTATTGCACAAATATGCCATTTCAGAGCAAGAGTCGCTGAATGCTTGGAAATACATAGGGAAATTATCAGAGCGACAAATCGGAGGATACATAACTGCCTCATTAATCTTGACGGGCAAAGCTCCATCCTTACTCAATTCCAACAAAGATGTTCCCTTTCGTAATAGTGTTATTCACAATGGCTACATGCCTACCAGACAAGAGGCTATTTCTTTTGGAGATACTGTAAAAAATATAATTGATCCAGAATTAAACTGCTTACGGGAGCTCGCATCGATCAGCCTCGCCGAAATTTATTCATCATTATCTCCTAAATCCGAAAACAGCATACCTGGGGATGTAACTAACATTACTGGAAGAATAAATGTTCTCACTGCTCTTGATGTTCTTCATCCCCCAGATATTGGGCAAGGTGATGTACGTGGCGGTAATGTACTTCATCAGCTCGAGAGGATCGCCAAGGACCGCGAACCTCACTGGATGCATGCTTTTCCAACTGAGGAGGAGCTAAATGAATACGTAAAGAAAAAAGGGCTAAATATTTAGTTCACGTTGTTAAGTGCGCATATCAAAACAAACTGGTATGTTTTGACCTTATCACTATACTATTTTATCAAATGGACAACGCCGAAGATTTCTATGAGCAGGTTAAAATGATATACAGCTACGCTTGTAAACATGGTACAAATTCTCTCCAACCAAATGAGCTCCCACTAACTGAGAGAAGTTATAAAAACTTCATCATTGCTTGTCATGAAGGCTTTCGAAAGGCACAAGAACATATAACTGACATGTTGATCGGACTGGAAACAGAACTATTAAACGCGGATCAGAGGCTCAGGGTAGTACGTGGCTACAAAAATAAGAAAGAAATCACGGCGATTTCGACCGAGATCGCATCACTAAAATATCAGGCTAGAATATTAAGAAAATTAGGCGACTCCATAGCATGGCACATGGCCCTAGGACATCATTACGTAATACGGAGACTATTTCTTGGTGAGCCAAGCCCTTCTCTCTTGTCAGGAGGTTTTAAAGAAACAAGAGTCAGAGCTAATGAATTAAATGAAGATCCATTGAGCTTTGCACTGATGTCCGACATCACATCTTTTATACAAATTGGAGATATTTTCCGATATAATAATGGAACATATGAACTTATCGAAATTAAATCTGGACAAAAGAATGAAGAAGCACAGAAAATTATTGAATCATTAAATAAGACAGATTCAGACAGTCTGCATAGCGAATTG
>DASYHR010000583.1:0-7457 GCA_035998385.1 Dyadobacter sp.
CGTCAGTAAGTAATTCTCAATTATAAACTCCGGTAAGATTAACTCGATAAGCGGCAAGAAACTCTCCAAAACTATGCGGTTTGATTAAAAACACAAACCTAAAAAAATCCTATGCCCTCCACAAGTTTAGGACTTGATCCGGACTTTGCCACATTTGAAATGGCTCTAAATGACAAAAGCTTCATCTTTCGATGAAGCCTTTGTTCGGGATGTGGTACCGGGGACGGGAATCGAACCCGTACGAGCGTTTCGGCTCACAGGATTTTAAGTCCTGCGTGTCTACCAGTTCCACCACCCCGGCCTGCGCCATTAACATTGTGATGGGCATTAAGAGAAAAAGCACCGTTTCGGGTGCTTTTGACTCTGAGCGAAAGACGGGGTTCGAACCCGCGACCTCGACCTTGGCAAGGTCGCGCTCTACCAGCTGAGCTACTTTCGCATAACCGTTTCTGATTAACGTGGTGCAAATGTAGGGAGTGGATTCTTTCTACGCAAGTGTTTCGTGCAATTATTTTTTTCTGAAATTTTCCGGAATGCATTAACAAATTGTAAATCATTGAGTTTTGCATGAATATTTTTTTTGCTTTACGATCAACTTTGTTTTGGTAGGCCGGAGATTGTCTAAAAACAAGCATCAAATCGGATCGATATCCGAAAACGGGCATTTAACCGTCCAAATTATAGTTTATGCCACCGATACCATTTCAGTTTACGACGCCATATTTTCATTACCTTTGCTTCATGAGTAGAAAGGGCGAGACTTGAAGAAAGAATCACCCTTATTTTTTGTTCGGATGTTATCAATTTAACCATAAATTTTTCCATGTTTTCCAACGAAGTTTTATTTTTCGGAGGTTTTATTTTTGCAATCAGCGTGATGCTCCTCCTGGATTTAGGAGTTTTCAACAAAAAGGATCATGTCGTTAAATTTGGAGAAGCCGCAGCCTGGACGGTGGCGTGGATTGCACTGGCGCTGGTTTTTTATCTGATCATTAACACGCACGGTGACCTGGTTCACGGAGTCGATAATTATGCACAATTAGAGACAATAAGAGATAAGTATGCACCACACGTCAAGCTTATCCCTGGTGATTTCACAGAGAGTCTGGAAATTTACCGGAAGAATATGTCTCTGGAGTTTATCACCGGTTATCTGCTTGAATATGCGCTGTCGGTAGATAACATCTTTGTAATTATTCTGATCTTTTCTTCATTCGGTGTTCGACCTAAATACTACAAAAAAGTACTTTTCTGGGGTGTGCTTGGGGCGATCATTATGCGCTTTATATTCATCTTCCTTGGATCGGCCTTGATGCAACGGTTTGAGTGGATTATCTATTTGTTCGGTTTGCTACTGGTTTATCAGGGTGGAAAAATATTCTTTGAAGGCGGTGAAGACGAGAAAATAGATCCTGCCAAACATCCTGTCGTAAAATTCACATCGAAGTATTTCCCTGTGTTTCCCCGTTATGTGCGTGAGCATTTCTTTGTGAAAAAAGCGGGCAAATGGATGATGACTCCCTTGTTTGTCGTTGTACTGATTGTGGAGTTTACGGATCTTATTTTTGCGGTCGATTCGGTTCCGGCGGTGTTCTCTGTAACAAAAGATCCGTACGTAGTTTTTTTCTCTAATATATTCGCAATCATGGGGTTGCGTTCTATGTTCTTCTTCCTAAGCAATATCATGGGTTTGTTCCGCTTCCTGAAATACGGGCTGGGGGTATTACTTGTTTTTATTGGAGGCAAAATGCTTGCTCACGTGTATCTGGAAGAACTTGGTTTCAAAACGGTGTATTCCCTATATGTGATTTTGGGTATTCTGGCAGTGAGTATCCTGGCGTCTGTTGTTTTCCCTGAAAAGAAAAAAACCGAAGCATTGCCTTCAAATACTTAGTCTATAGGATTCGTTTTAGTGGTCATGAACAGGATTCTCAAAGCATATCTAAAACGTCTCACAAACCTTAGTACGCGTAATAAATCTCTTTTATTGCCCCGATTACCTTCGGAGCAGTTTCTGGACATTTCTGAGCTGGATTTTCTTTTGGGAAAACCCGCCCTGGATGTGGTTGTCCAGATGATTCACGGGGTAAAGAGAATTGCCCTTTGTGACGTTCAGGATCCTCGCATGGAGCGCGTGAACGAAGTGAGTAAAAAACTCCGGAAAATTTCCAGAACAAATGCGTTCATTTTAGAGGAACGCGGTTCTCAGGATCTGTATCTTGGATATCCCTTTGTAAAAGGTAAGCTAAGCGATGGAACACCGATTCATGCGCCATTGCTTTTCTTTCCGGTAACGCTCAAAACAGATCGTGAACAATGGTGCCTTTTCAAAAGGGATGAAGCGGATGTCATACTCAACCGGAGTTTTGCGCTCGCATATGCCCATTTCAATGAAGTGGCGCTTACGGATGAGGTGCTCGATAAATCATTCGAAGATTTTTCATCGGATTTTCTCGAATTTCGGGCACAGCTTTATGAATGGTTAAAGCAAACCCCTTTCAGGATCAATTTCAATCAGGATCTGTTTACGGACAGGTTGATCGCATTTGATGCTAAAAGGGGAGCTGAGTTACAACAATCCGAGCTAAATGGAGAATTAAAACTTTTTGCAGAAGCGGTACTGGGGATTTTTCCACAATCCGGGTCTTATCTGGTTCCTGATTATGAGCGGTTGCTGGCACTTGGGTCAGATGCAGAATTATCATTATTGTCGGGTGAGAATTCGGAGATTATCCATTCTGACAAAATAAGAGAAGAAGACATTTTCACGCCATTCGATCTGGATTCCTCTCAGGAGAAAATCATTCTGTCTATCAAAGCGGGCAATTCAGTAGTAGTGCAGGGGCCGCCGGGAAGCGGTAAATCTCAGCTCATTTGTAATCTGATGGCTGATTTTGCCGCGCGGGGTAAACGTGTTTTACTCGTATGTCAGAAGCGGGCCGCGTTGGACGTCGTGTACAAGCGGCTTTCTGATATGGGGATAGATAAGTTCACCGCCTTAATCCATGATTTCAAAAATGACCGCCCGCAGCTATATCAACAGTTAGCTGAGCAGATAGCGCGTGTGGATGCCTACAGGCAGCAAAATTACAGCCTTGATGCTGTATTTCCGGAAAGGCAGTTTGCAAAGGAAAGCCGGCAGATAGATAAAATAACCGCAGATCTTGATTCATTTCGTATAGCGCTGTTTGATGAAAACGAATGCGGCTTATCTGTGAAAGAGCTTTATCTTACAACAGATCCGTCACAGCCCCACGTTGAATTACACGATTTCTACAAACTGTTCCGTCCTGATTCTGTTGAAAATTATAAGAGGAAGCTACGGTCCTATTCAAGGTATCGTCTGCGGATTGGTACCGCCCATGTATGGCATGATCGGAAAAGCTTTGCCGGCTTAGGGCCGTCAGAATTACAAACGATCACTAAAATGCTTTCTGACTGGCCGGAAGCCTTTCAAAGTCAGATAGGGGTTTTCGAAAATATTACACTTGAAACATTCGATTTAAAATACATTTCAGATCGAAAAGAAATAACAGAAAGGCTGACGGATATACGCAATCTGGTTGACAGCCAAATCATATATGGCCTCTTTAAGTTGTATTTACAATCTGATGTAAACGCATTCGCACGCCTTTCGTTTATCCGGCAGGTTACTGATTCACTGGAAGGATTTATTCAGGATGATGGTATTGAAATGTCATTACGTAAAGACCAGCTTGATGCATTCAGAACTGAAATCAGAAAAGTGATTGAGGCAAAGAAAAGCTCTGTGACAGGGTTGTGGTGGAGTCTTTTTGGCAAACAAAAGGATTGGATTCAGGAAGTTACAGCTTTGAATGGCCTGACTATTTCCGTGGATGATCTCGTGAAGCTGGATGTGAAAATACAGAATCGTATCCAGGTCGAGAATTGGCTGGTGAGGGACGAGGTTCAGTTTAATAATCAATCTATCAATAGTACTGATAAGACTGAGAAGGATTTGTTAAATCTGTTCCAACAGGTGGAATCGGCCGCCGATGCTGCTGGCAGGGCCAATTATCATTATTGGGTACCTACACTTTTCAACATGGCCATCTCCTGCAACGGTTGGGTGGAATATGTTGGGAAGCTGGATAAGCTGATTCATTGGTTCAAAACCTGGGACAAAATGGAAGTCGCCATGCAGGTTTATCTCAGCGGCAAACAAATCGAAATGCTGTATGCAGACCCTGAGCGGATCGGTAGCGGGTTGAATGTAACGTTAGCTTCTGATTTTGACATGATGGTGGATATGGACACGTTATGGTCAGAAATGGCAATATCGGAGCAAGAAGTAACGAAATTGTTAATTTCTGATACTACGAAGAAAAATATCAGCAACACTGATGAAGTTGTCTCTCACTTCGAAAACAGCCTGGGATTGGCCTGGATTAACCATATCGAAACCAAATACCCCCAACTGCGGGCTGTTTCATCTCTCAGAATGTCGGAGTGGGAGGAGCAAATCCAACAGAGTATTATTGGTAAGCAAGAACTAAGCAGCCAGATTACTTCGATAAAATTAAGAGAAAATACCTACGAAGGAATTGAGAAAAACAGGTTGGGCAATCGGGTTACGTATCGTGAACTGGGACATCAGGTAACTAAAAAAAGAAATATCTGGCCCATACGCAGGTTAATAGAACAGCACAGAGAAGAGGTTTTTTCGCTTATCCCGTGTTGGATGGCATCTCCTGAAAGCGTATCCGCGGTGTTTCCGCTCGAAAGTGAATTGTTCGATCTCGTCATTTTCGACGAAGCTTCACAGTGTTACGCCGAATATGGGTTGCCAGCTGCATTCAGAGGCAAACAGATTGTCATTGCCGGAGATAGCAAACAACTTTCTCCGAGTGATCTGTACAAAGTCAGATACGAAGAGAAAGGCGATGAAGACGAATATGAGCCTGCCATGGAGGTCGAATCTTTGCTGGATCTTGGGGCGCAATCGCTGGAGCAATACCAACTTTCAGGGCATTATCGAAGCCGATCCATTGACCTGATTGATTTTTCAAACCAACATTTTTATAAAAATAGTTTACGACTGCTGCCCGATTTCGAAAATATTAACGAGGCTGAGCCGGGTATTTTATACGAGAAAGTGGAAGGAGTTTGGAAAGACAATGCGAACCTGATTGAGGCGACCAGGGTAGTTGAATTACTGGTAGAACTGGAAGGAAAAGGAAAAACTGTCGGTGTCGTTACGTTTAACTTTTTTCAGCAACAGGCCATCCAGGAAATGGTGGAAAAGGCAGGCGTGGTGCCGGACAGTCTGTTTGTGAAAAATATTGAGAATGTACAGGGAGATGAGCGGGATATCATCATCTTTTCAATGGGTTATGCCCCGGATGAAAAGGGAAAGCTAAGTATGCAATTTGGCTCGCTCAATATGCAGGGTGGTGAAAACAGATTAAATGTAGCGGTAACAAGGGCCAGAGAGAAGATACATTTTGTTACCAGTTTGCTCCCTTCGCAACTCAATACAGATACTGCTGCGCATGCAGGACCACGACTGTTGAAGCTGTACATGCAATATGCGATGGAAGTTTCTGAAAGGAATTACAAGCCTTCACCGCAGTCGACGGATGGTATCAGGGCCTCGTGGTTGCTAAAGAGTCAGTTGTTGAAAAGAAATGCATCGTTTGTAAGAGAACTGCCTTTTGCCGATATAACTGTAAAAGAAGAAGAGGCATACAAGGGATTGGTTCTGACGGACGATGAATTGTATCATCGTTCTGATTCGTCAAAGGAACCTCACGCTTATCTGCCTCTTCTTTTAAGAAAAAAAAACTGGCCTTTCAAACGGGTTTATAGCCGCGATTACTGGGCCAAAAGTTCAGATCAGATTTTATAATTCTTTAATTCTGATGTTACGGTAAGATACTTTGTCGCCATGATCCTGTAGTGCAATTTTACCTTTCTGAAAAGCTCCGAAGCCATCCCATGTTTTGAACTTGCTGTTGGCGATTAATTCATCCCAGGCAGCTCCTTGTGTCGGGAATTCAACAACTTTTTTGCCATTCAGCCAGCTTTCTCCTTTACCAGCTTTGATAACTACCTTGGCTTTGTTCCATTGACCCGCAGGTTTTACTGCGTTGAAGTCATTTGGAGGAAGCATGTCATACAGAGATCCTGATTTGTGGTTTCCAGCTTTCCCAGCCTTAGCATCAGGATGTTTTTCATCATCAAGAACCTGAATTTCCGGACCAGTTGAATATGGGCAGCAATACTTTTTATCCTCAATTACATGGTAAATGATTCCGCTGTTACCTTTTTCAGAGATTTTCCACTCAAGTTCCAGTTCGAAATCGCCGTACTCTTTGTCAGTAACAAGGTCTTTCCCTCCTTTTTCTGCAAGTACGATCGCGCCGTCCTCTATTTTCCACTGAGGAAGCACTTTATCTTCTTGCCAGCTGTGCCACCCATTCAGGCTTTTTCCATCAAATAGAGTAACCCACTTTCCTTTTTTCTGAGCTTGTACTTCGGTGTTTCCAAGTGAGATCGCGAACAAAGCAATAAGAGCCGTCTTACCGATTGTCTGCCATTTAGTAAAATTCATAAGGCTTTTGTTAAAAGTTTAGAGCGCAATATTAACTACTTTTATACATCAATCTACTTATTTTTGATAAAAGTGAAATTTTATCCTTTGTTATCACTGTAAAGTTCAAACCTCATCACAAAAGCAATGGCATCCATATTCTCGAAAATTGTAAGCGGCGAAATTCCAAGTTTTAAAATAGCGGAGACAGATGAGTTTTTAGCCTTTCTGGATGCTTTTCCAATAACTAAGGGGCACGTATTAGTTATTCCAAAAGTGGAGGTCGACTACATTTTTGACCTTGAGGAGGATTTATACACAAGACTGTTGCTATTTGCACGAACTATTGTTCCTGCTTTAGAGAAAACTGTCCCATGCAAACGAATAGGAGTGAGTGTAATAGGATTGGAAGTTCCTCACGCACATGTTCACCTGTTACCGCTTAACAGTATGAGTGACGCCGATTTTACAAAGAAGATCAAAATTACTAAAGAAGAGCTAGCGCAACTGGCTGAAGACATCAAAAGTAATATGTGATTTATCAGAATGAAAAGTCTTTGCGTAAACCGAGTGAGAAGCCATAATTGGTAGGGTAGAGCTTGCCAATGTCCGCTGCAAAAGACCCTTTTACTGTTGTTCCCCCAAGAAAATTCAGGCGCGATTGAAATGCCAGAAGTCCTGAGAATTGGTCTGCTGAAAAAGGAGCGAGATATGCACCCGAATTATTTGAGTATGACAATTTCGTGTACCACTCAATTTTCTGAGCGATCGTCCCTCTCAAACCCGCGTGAACCACCAGAACCCGATTATTGCTGGTATGGTTGTCGGCGTAAGCAGGATATTTCCACTTAGTATCTGCAGAAGGCGGGATAAACGGAGTTCCTATTGTACGTATATGATAGGA
>DASYHR010000600.1:0-3660 GCA_035998385.1 Dyadobacter sp.
ATGGGATGATAGTTTGTAGATATCAGTTTCATCAATTGCGACATGACCTGTTATAGGTCTCAGAATACCTGTTATGATATGCAGAAATGTGGATTTGCCACTTCCTGATTCTCCTGTCAATAACCATTTTTGCCCCTTACCCATACACAGGTCAGCGAAAGTGATTTTTTCGGCACCTGTATATTGATAAGAAACTCCTCTAACATCCACCATATTTACTTCTTACTTGCCCGTCCCTGATGATTTTTCCTCTCTCACTGTCGGGTATTTGATTCCGAGCTGCTCCAGATAGGTTCCATATTTAGAAGGGTCGTAATAATACTTTTTCATTTCCGGTCTGAACTCGTTCATGATCTTTTCGTTGAGATAAATGGCCGGTTTGTCTGTCTTAGAGATCAGCGCGGTATACTTTACATCTTTGGTCTGCACATCGTTGAAGTACATCCAGGCATCTTTGATAACCTCGGGTTTCACAAATAAGTCAAGCAAAGTCATCGCCTGCACTTTCGCAGCGGCAGTCACACCTTTGTGCGCAATTGGTGTTGCCATCGCAATTGCATTCGCCCAATGGTGACCCGGCAACCCGGGAATATTGGCAGGAAAACGAAGGGTGATTGTAGGCACATTCCAGGAAATATCTGCGATATCATCTGAGCCACCACCACCTGAAGAAGCAGTTGCAGTAGGTTTTGCCAACGGGCTCAGTGTAGTTGCCAATCCTTTTGTAGAAAGCAGTGAATCACCTTCCGGGTTCTGCATTTCTTTTTGGGCTGCTTTGGCCAGAGTCTGGTCCGCTTCCGACCACTTAGGTAGTCCAACAGCTTTGATATTCTCATACATCGCTTCTGCCAGCGGCTTGTTAAAATGACCCGGCCAGGCACTGCCCAGCACTTCGTAAGTCATTTTCGCACCAGCCATTTGCCCCGCAGCCTCAGCAATGCGGATACCGTCATTGTACATGTCCACAATTTTCGGATAGGTGCGCTCACGGAAATAATACCAGACAGAGGCCTTCGAAGGCACCACGTTGGGTTGATCGCCTCCGTCCGTAATTACATAATGCGATCGTTGGGTGGTTTGCATGTGCTCGCGATGGTAGTTCCAGCCGATGTTCATAAGCTCGACAGCGTCCAGCGCACTTTTTCCTCTCCACGGCGCGGCGCCTGCATGCGAAGCTTGTCCTTCAAAATTGAATCTCGCTGAAACCATTCCATTGCCTCCGCCATCTCCGTAAGAAACTGACATGTTGTTGCCGACGTGGGTAAAAATGCAGGCATCAACATCTTTGAAAAATCCGTCACGCACATAGTAGGCCTTCGTCCCCAATTGTTCTTCCGCAACCCCGGGCCACACCATGATCGTCCCCGGGAGTTTCTCCCGCTCCATGATTTTTTTCAATGCCAATACTGCAGTGATATTCAGCGGCTGGCCTGAATTATGGCCTTCTCCATGCCCCGGAGCACCTTCTACAATCGGATCGTGGTAAGCAACTCCAGGTTTCTGAGAAGCTTTTGGAATACAGTCAATATCGCTTCCTACCGCTATAAGTGGTTTTCCCGTACCCCATTTGGCTGTCCAGGCTGTTGGTATTCCGGCAATACCCATTTCAATCGTAAACCCGTTTTTACGTAAAATATCTGTCAGGTATTTTGAGGTTTCATATTCCTGAAAGCCAAGCTCTCCGAAACTAAAAACCATATCCACCATTTCCTGAGTGGCTTTCTGATTGGCATCAATTTCCCTGGCAAGTTCAGTTTTCAGCGCATCTATTTTTGCCGGTGTCATTTTTTTTTGCGCCATTACCTGCGAAGGCAACGACATAGCTGCACCGATGATACAAGCAGCAGCAAATCTTCGGAATACAGCAATCGAAATAGTATTTTTCTTCATAATTCAAAAGTATTTTGACTGTTAAACAGCTGAATTAAATCTTACTCAATTACCACCACCCGTTGTGGTTGCCCCGTTATCCTCACGAATAGTCGGATATTTAATACCAAGCTGCTCCAGATAAGTGGCGTATTTGGAAGGATCGTAATAATACTTTTTCATTTCAGGTCTGAATTCATCCATAATCTTCTTATTGAGATGAATAGCAGGTTTATCTGTTTTGGAAATCAAAGGCGTGTACTTCGTATCTTTTGTTTGCACATCGGTGAAGTAGGTCCATGCATTTTTCAAAATCTCAGGTTTTACAAACATATCCAGTAATGTGAGCGCTTCCGCTTTTGCCCCGGCTGTTACGCCTTTGTGGGCGATAGGAGTCGCCATGGCAATGGCATTTGCCCAGTGGTGACCCGGCAAACCCGGGATGTTAGATGGATAACTGAGCACGATCGTTGGGATGTTCCAGGAAATGTCTGCAATGTCATCAGATCCTCCTCCACCCGCGCCAGGCGTAGCTGCAGGTTTTCTCAATTGGCTCAATGATGTACTCAAACCGTCATAACCCTTACCAGGCTCAGTCGGACTCTGCATTTCTTTTTGCAATGCTTTGGCTAACTTTTGATCCTCGTCGCTCCATTTCGGCAGACCTACCATTTTAATGTTTTCATACATGGCTTCAGCAATTGGCTGGTTCATGTGCCCCGGCCATGCGCTACCAAGTACTTCATATTTCATGGTTGTCTGCGTCATTTTTGCCGCTGCTTCAGCAATACGTTTTCCATCTTCAAACATCTGCATGATTTTTGGATAGCTGCGCTCACGGAAGTAATACCAGACGGATGATTTGGAAGGGACTACATTCGGCTGATCACCGCCATCTGTAATTACGTAGTGCGAACGTTGCGTTGGTTCCATATGTTCGCGGTGGTAATTCCACCCGATATTCATCAACTCTACTGCATCCAAAGCACTTTTCCCGCGCCATGGAGCTCCACCGGCATGCGAAGCCTGGCCTTCGAAATCATAACGAACCGAGATCATACCTACCATCCCACCATCACCATACGATGTACCCAGGTTATTGCCAACGTGGGTAAATATGCAGGCATCCACATCTTTGAAATAACCGTCGCGAACATAGTAGGCTTTGGTAGCCAACTGTTCCTCGGCCACTCCGGGCCAAAGCATAATAGTACCCGGAATTTTCTCCCTGTCCATCACTTTTTTCAGTGCCAATACAGCAGTCACGTTCAATGGCTGCCCGGAATTATGTCCCTCGCCATGTCCCGGGGCGCCTTCTACAATTGGATCATGATAAGCAACGCCGGGCTTCTGAGATGCTTTCGGGATACAATCTATATCACTTCCAACAGCGATTACCGGCTTACCGGATCCCCACTTTGCCGTCCAGGCCGTTGGTACACCTGAGATTCCATATTCAATTGTAAAGCCATTTTTCTTCAATATATCAGTCAGGTATTTCGAAGTTTCAGTTTCCTGAAAACCCAGTTCTCCGAAGCTGAATATCATATCTACCATTTCCTGAGAAAACTTCTGGTTCTTGTCAATTTCCCTGGTGAGCTCTGTTTTAAGCGCATCAATTTTGGCCGGAGTCATTTTCGTTTGCGCCTCCACACTGTTCGATAAAAAAGCCAGCGCTCCTACCAGACAAATTCCTTTCGATAAAATGCGCTTGTAATTACCTAAGCCATATATATACTGTTTCATAGTAAATGATGTAAAGGTTGAAAATCGGGTAAAAACTAATTCGTC
>DASYHR010000602.1:0-2031 GCA_035998385.1 Dyadobacter sp.
TTTTTGGTCAGGTTTGCCGATACCATCCATTTCAAGAATGTGGATGAAGTGGCCTACTTCTATGCGGATGATAAAGTGGTATTTCTGGTGAGCACGGATGGAAAAAAATATCTGATAGATAATAATCTGGAAAGTCTGGAAGAAGTCCTGGACCCTATTCTGTTTTTCAGGATCAATCGCAAAGTGATTGCCAGGATTGAGTCGATACAGAAGGTCAAAACCTTACTTAGTTACCGTTTGCAGGTCTTCCTGAAACCTGCTTTTGATCAGGAAATCTTTGTAAGCAAATACAGAAGCCAGGACTTCAAAAACTGGCTTGACAACTAGAAAAAGTAATCCTTCACATGATGAAATTATTCTGCACATTTCTATTGGCTATCGTTTCAGCATGCAATTCCGACGCGTGGGGCCAGACAGCGAAATACGTTAGCATGCATCTAAAGAACGGCTCTGTAATACGTGGCCGCCTTGTTGAAGCCAGGCCTGTTTATCGATTAGAGACTTACGATAAGAGCACATGGGTTTTTCCGGAAGAGGATGTTGACACTGTTCTGATCGAAAAATATATCAATCCGAACATTCAATATAAAAGAAAGGGCTTTGTTCATTACACCGAACTAGGGCCTTTGGCTATGAGCAACCGGGCATCTAACGGCGTGACGACATCTGCGTTCTCCTTCCAGACTACGAACGGTTATAAATTCAATCAGTGGATTTACACAGGTCTGGGCATTGGGGCCGACCTGTATGCAGTACAAACGTTTGTGCCTGTCGTTTTAAGTTTACGCGGTGATTTTTCCAGCGAAGGCACAAAGATCCCTTTTTACTTTCTCGAAGGTGGATATGGGTTCAACGCCACTTCCAATGACCTCGATAATGTGCGCTTTGGCGGCGGTGCAACATTTTCTGCTGGAATGGGATTAAAATTATTATTTAACGGCAATACAGGTTTTCTGATAAGTGCCGGATACCGTTTTCAGCGATCGTCAGTTACCCAATCTGGCTCAGAAGAAATCGAAGATTTCAACAGACTCACGTTAAGAGCGGGTTTTTCGTTTTGACCAATTGTTTGCTTCACCTAAACCCACTCACCATGAAAGCTTTGTATGACCAACTTTCGGTATCCTGCAGTAAAAAAACCACACAGCTGTATAGCACTTCCTTCTCATTAGGAATTCATTTTTTACACCCCAAATTTCACAATGCTATATACAGCATCTACGGTTTTGTACGCCTGGCCGATGAGATCGTCGACAGCTTTCACGAATATGACAAGCATGATCTGATGGCCAGGATCAGGCTGGACACCGTTGAAGCAATCGAGTCCGGAATCAGTATTAACCCTATCTTAAATAGCTTCCAGCAGGTTGTAAACCAGTATGGTATAGAGTGGTCGCTAATTGATACATTTCTAAAAAGCATGGAAATGGACTTGGGTCAGAAGCAGCATAACAACGATAGTTTCCAGGAATATGTGCTGGGCTCGGCAGAAGTAGTAGGACTTATGTGTCTGCGCGTATTTATGGAGGGTAACACATCCCAGTATGAGGATCTGAAGTGTTATGCAATGAAACTGGGCGCTGCTTTTCAAAAAGTAAACTTTCTGCGTGATCTTAAAGCTGATTATCAGGATCTTGGGCGAAGTTATTTTCCCGGTATCAATTTCACTCATTTCTCCGGGACGGATAAGGAAATCATCCAGCAGCAAATTCAGGATGACTTCAGACAAGCATTGATAGGTATAAAAAAGCTCCCGGGCTCATCCAGGCGCGGGGTATATCTTGCTTACTATTATTATCAAAAACTTTTCCTCCGGATCGAGGAGGCTCCAGCCGAAGAAATAATGGATCTACGGATCAGAATACCCAATTATGATAAATTTGGCCTTATGTTGCGTTCACTGATCAGGCATCAACTGAACTGGTTATGATAGGTATCACCAGATGATGTTTCGATAAGAAATTCTATTCTTCGTCACGTTAAATTCCTGCGCAACGGAAGTTATTATTGAGCTTTCACCCGGTCCCGGAA
>DASYHR010000607.1:0-3219 GCA_035998385.1 Dyadobacter sp.
TATAGATCATTCCCCACTGCATCTACGGAATTAAACATCTTCCGTAGCTCATTAAAATTACTGAAATCCCCACGCGTGATAATGATGTACCAGGTATTCAGGGAATCACGGGCATTATAGTGCAAATCAATAAAATCCCGAATGGTTTTGTAGCTGAATACAATCATGAAGATGAAGTGAAATGATCTCCTAAGTTAATTAAGTAAATCTTAATTATATTTAGAATTGTGTAATATATTTTAAGCTATATGGACAGATTACACAGAAAATCACAGAACTTAAGGAGAGAGCCACGGAGAGAGAAATTAATCTCTGTGTAACGATTACTAATTTTATTTGAAATATTATACTAATTCGTAAATTATATCTAAATTTATTTTAAATTAATTCTACAAATTTACCCCTTATCCTCATGAAAACCAGATCTTTCCTGGCACTGCTTTGTCTGACATTGGCTTTTCAGGCCTGTAACAAGCCGGGTATGCAAAAAGAGTGGGCACCTGAAGACGTGAAGAATGATATCAAAAGCAGAAATTTCCTCAAAAGCGTAAATGTAAAAGGTGCCACTAAAGTAACATGGGACACCACTTCCAGTACCATACAGGTGGTTCTTCCCGAATCGTATACCGATAGCATTTTGTCGCTTGACTTAACATATCATGATGGAGCAAAGCTGCTGCTTCACATGCCGGATGCGTATAATTCGGAGTATAAAACCAGTTTTAAATTCAGGGGAGCACGTCCCCATGAATTTATTGTTCACAAACCAGCTGCTGAGTCTTCGTCCGGGAAGTCATACCAGGTTTATGTCGAACATCAGGGCAATGTGAAAGCAGAACTTTTATCCCCACTTGAGATGCAAGCAGCGCTTCGGGAGTCCGGATCTTCCATTTACGCCAAAATTCGACTGTTATCCGGCGTTGGGACAATACCGGAAAGACCCAATGATGAAAAAACGTTGATTGGCGGGTTAGTTGACCCTACGGGAAATATACGTATACAGGGTTCAGGTTATGCGGGTCATTTGGATTTTCCGAATACACTATCGTTTCGCACATTACCCAAGCTTACTCTGAGCCTGACATATGGGGAGAAAGTTTTTACATTTCCTGATACACATCAGCCGGTTCGCTCGGGTGTCAGAGCCAGGATTACAACCATATTTCCGCTCATGAAAAAGAAGGATATTGAAGTTGACGGAGGCTATTTTATTGATGGTATTAATTACCGCGTCAGATTACAAAACGATTTTGTAAAAGAGCCGATTTGGTTGACTGCAAAAGTAAAGGCACCGTCTCTACTCACTTTTGAAATTCCCGAAGGAGTTGCTAAGGGAGATTATCTCTTCGAAGTTTACGAGGCAGAAACGTTATTGTACATGTCTAACTTTTTAGTCTCAGAAAATCAGGAGGAGATTAAAGGTATAGGCAGAATCTGGACCGAGGCGCTGGAATTCCCATCTCAGGTGATATTTAATATAAATCCGGAAAAAGTGAGCCTTAACAAAGGAAAGGTATTTTATGCTGATCCTAAGCCATGGATGTTAGGAGAGAGATACGGAACAAACAGCAAGATGCCGGACCTGGAATTAAAAAGAAGCAGTGAAATGATTATTATTTCAGCGAAAACACGTGTTGATGTATCCTACGGAGATGGGGGTGTTCCATTGTATTACTGCGAATATACACTGCCTGCCGATATGCTTTCGGGCAACTACGAAGCGCGGATGATCTACGAAAATGGAATGAGGTCAGCGCCTTTGTGGACTTTGATAAAGGTGAATTGATCAGGATGTATATAAAAGGAGCATGAATGCGGTGTAGTTTTATTCGTGCTCATGCTCCTTCATTTTTTAGAAAATAACTATATCACAGTTTTCGTCACAAGTATTTCAGGCTTGATCCGGTCATTTTTTGTCAATGTTCTCTTTATTTTTTTCTTCCCTTTATTTTTGCGTCCCAGCCATATAATTACACCCGTTACCGGCAAACTTGCTGCAATGAAGGAGGCGATAAAAACGATGATTTTGGTGGGAAGACCCCATAAGCTGCCTGTATGAATTGGAAATACAATTCTGCGGGCTTTGAAACCCGGCGTTTCGTCTTTGTATAGTCGTGTTGATACAAGTGCACCATCGGCTTTATTGAAATACAGAAAACTGACAACATTACTGATTGCGGCTGCATCGTCTGTTTTGGCAATAGTAACACTCAGGCTATCATCATCCAGTGTGGTGAAAGTTACTTTTCCGGGATTAGGAAGAAGTTCGTGGGTTTCGTTCAGGATTTGCTGGTAATGCGTAGCGGATTTCTCAGCGACAGGAAGTTGGACAGGAGCCTCACGTTTTTGCTGTGGTTTGCCGTCAAATGCAAGGTAAATCAAATTATTGACCCATCTGTAACTCCAAACCAATCCGGTTAAAGCGATTAAAAAAACGAATGGCAACACGTAAAAGCCAAAGACTGCATGCAGATCCCAGTTCAGACGCTTCGGTGATGCGTCCCACTTGACAGTAAATCGCTGCTTACGGTTTTTGCGTTTCGGCCACCATAACACCAGCCCGGTGATCATAATCACCAGAAAACAAATACATGAGATTCCGGTAATGACTTTTCCCGTATCACCCATGCACAAATACCGGTGAAGCCGGAGAACAACTTCAAAAAAAGTATCGTGTTCAGCGCGCGATCCCAACACCTGGCCGGAATAAGGATTCAGAGCAATAGTAAGCAATTCCTTTTCTTTTTTACCCTGTTTGAAACCGAACAGAATGCTTCTGTCAGCCTCTTTTTCTACAATAATCCTGGTCAGTTTATTTTTAGGAAATTTTACGCTGGCGAGCCTGGCCAGACTGTCGAGCGGCAGCCTGAACTGATTTTTCGGAACTGCTACAATATGGAAGGACCTGTTGAAAACGGGTTCCAGTTCTTCTTCAAAAACGAGTATACAGCCGGTGAGCGCCACTACAAAAACCACGAGGCCGGAGGAAATCCCCAGCCAAAGATGCAGTTGTGACGATATTTTTTTCAAAATGTTCTTCACAGTATTTACGTTGTTCAATGGTGATGATTCCTGATCCTCCAATCGAAGGATCAGGTTTTTGGCGGCAGCTCCTAAAATGTATAGGAAACTGTCGTCATAAAGTTGCGCGGAGCACCGGGGAATAACCTCAGGTAATCGTATCCACCCACCCAATATGTTTTGTTTGCCAGATTATTC
>DASYHR010000873.1:0-5229 GCA_035998385.1 Dyadobacter sp.
GTGAAAAGGATAACAAGAAGCTCGGGGCAGTATACGAAGGCCCGACTGAGATCGTCAACAATGTACAAATCAGGTATAGCGAACAGGGGTTACCGAAGGTACAAATGGTGACTCCGTTGTCCATGACGTACAACAACCAGAATAAGATCTTTCCGGATACAGTCAATATTAACTTTTTCGATCCGACAGGAGCTATTATAACCCATCTGAGAGCTGATTCAGGACGCTTTGATCAGGCGACGAATGTCTACATCGTAAAGGGTCATGTGAAGGTAATCAAGTCTCAAACGAAGGAAACGCTGACCACTTCTGAATTGAGCTGGAGCCCGGTCACCAAAAAAGTCTTTACCGACAAGGCGCTCACAGTAAGAAATACGATCACTTCGGAAGTGACTCATGCGATAGGCATGGATGCTGAGCAGGATTTTACAAGAATCAAATTCAGAAAAGCTACGGGTATCTACAAATTTTCAGGAGTTCCCTGAGCCAGGTTTACTTACAGATAGCCAGGGATTTTCCTACCGATCCAATAGACGTATGTATGCTGTCGTCTCCCCACTTCATTGTAACGAAAGAGACAATCTCTGCAATCTCCAATTCTGTCAGTTTAGGATTTGCAGGCATAGGGCGGCTGAATTTTTTCCCTGCTACAATAATCGTATCATTCATACCATTCTTGATGATACATGCCATCAGCTCCTTATTATTCAGTATAGATGAGCCCTGAAGCGGAGGGTAAAGATTAGCCATACCTTTTCCGTCGTCCTGATGGCAATTGGTACAGTAGGTTTTATAAAGCTGGTAACCCTCCACGAAATACTGTTCTGACTTTAACTCTTCAGAGCTCTGACAGGAATAAAGGAATGGGAAGGTAAGGAAAAGGGCTTTCAGTGATTTTCTGATAAGCCCGTCGGTGTAGCTACTTCTCATTTTTTGTACTCATCCAATAATGTCTGAATATCCGCAATAAGCTTTTGCGTTCCTTCTTCTGTCGTTCCATCGTACATACCACGAACGTGTTTGTCCTTATCTACCAGGATAAACGCTCCGCTGTGCAAAAATCCACCTTCTGCTGTCTTTTCTTCTTTGGCTACGACCATGTAGTTTTTCAAACCGATTTCATAAGTCTTCTCCTTTGGCCCGGTTAGAAATTGCCATTGACTGCCGGTCACATTCAGATCTTTCGCAAACGTACTCAATACCGATGGTGTGTCATGTTCAGGATCAATGGTATGTGACAGAATCATCACATCGGGATTGTCCTTAAATTTTTCATGCACTACCAGCATTTGCTTTTTCATTACAGGGCATATGGTAGGGCAGGTGGTGAAGAAAAAATCAGCTATATAGATTTTATCTTTTACGATTTGTTCAGTAATAGTATCGCCATGCTGGTTAACAAATGAAAATGGCGGAATAGTGTTGTAAATGGTATCGACTACTTCTTTGCCGTCCACAGTTTTGGTGGTCCAGTCTCTTTCTCCAAGGATCGGTAATTTATTGCCGGAACTGTTACAGCTGGTGATAGCCAGCGCTACAAGAGAGGTAAATAATACTGATTTAAACGTAATTGCTACTTTTACTAAATTCATAATTATTTGTCCAAAAACGACTTAGCCTCGTTTATGCTTTTTAAAGTTACTTGTTTTACTTCTTCAATCTTCATTTTCTGATTTTCAAAATAAAGAATCGCCGCATCAGCGTTTAGGTTTTTGGCTGAATCGCCGCGGTACTCATTCATCCAGCCCATCATCGCCTTGTCAGATTCATTCAGTTTCTGATTCAGATCGGCCGCTTTGGTACGCTCTTCAGCCAGGCTGTTTCCCGATATTCCTTCATTCTGCAGACTATCCAATTCAACAATCTTTTTAGATAACCGAATTTTCAGAGACATAATTTCATCCATTTTAGGCATTACCTCGTCGTGCATCGTAAGGACTTCTCCTTCAAGTTGCTGCACCTTTTCCTTATCGTTGGCGCAACCTGAAAGGATTGCGACTATCATGAATGCGGGTATAAGATTTCTCATGTTATGGTTGATTTTTAGTTTTGATTGCTGTTAATTTTTTTGAATCATTTCCCTCGCATTGTCCAGCACAGACTCACTCGGGTTGTGCCCGCCTATCATCTGGGCTATTTCCATGATCCTTTCGTTCATCGACAGCTTTTTGATTTTGCTAACTGTCTTTTCCGAAGAATGATCCTTATAAACGAAGTAATGGCTGTTGCCACTGCTGGCAATCTGATGAAGGTGTGTGATCGCTATAATCTGGTGTTTCTCTGCCATATTATGCATCATCTTAGCCATTTTCTTGGCAATCTCACCGGAAACTCCGGTATCAATTTCATCGAAGATTATGGTAGGCAATTTGCGTTTATCGGCCAGAATGTATTTAATAACCATCATCAGTCGGGAAAATTCCCCACCGGAAGCGACTTGTTTCAGTTCCTGCGGTGCAACTCCTTTGTTACCGCTAAACAGGAAAATGACGGAATCAATTCCATTGGAAGATGCCGGTATTTCGCTGACACGTATGGATAAAGACGCGTTGGGTATTCCTAATTCAATGAGTCTTTCAAGTAAAAGTGACTCGATTTGCGAAGTGACTTTATGCCTCTTAGCCGACAGCTTTCTGGCGCTCTCAAGCATTACTTTTTGAGTTGATTCAGCCTTGCGTTGTGCAGTCGCCAAATCTTCATCCAGATTCATGACCGTATTCAACTTTTTCTGCAGGGCGGCTTCGAACTGAATTAGCTGGTCAATGGTAGTCAGCTGGTGCTTTTTGAGCAACAGATAAATCAGATCCAACCTTTCTCGTACGATTTCAGTGCGATTCTGATCAAGATCCACTGCCGCATTAGCACTATCAATTTCATCGGTAAGGTCACGGAGTTCAATCAATGCACTTTGTGCCCGTTGGTGTAGTGCATTGTAGGTGGGCACGAGCCTGGCAGCTTGCGACAGTGAATTAACAGCCATCTTGAGCAGTTCCAGCACCGAACCCTCCGGGCTATCCAGGTAGGTAAATGCGGTTTGCAACCGCTCACGAATCTCTACAGCATTTTCTAAAATTGCCAGTTCCTGCTCCAGACTATCCTGTTCACCAGCCACTAGTGAGGCGGCATTGATTTCCTGAAAAAGAAATTGATCAAAATCGAATTCTCTTCTTAAACGGGACGCTTCACTTTGCAGATGTTCGAGAGACCTGGCGGCATCTTTATATTGCTGAAAACGGTGTTGGTAATCCGCCAGCAAATCGGCATTTCCGGCAAACGCATCTACGGCTCTCAATTGAAATTCGTTCGTTCCCAACATTACCGAATCGTGTTGAGAATGTATATCCAGAAGCTGACTGCTGATTTTACGGAGTGTTTCGAGATTTACCGGAGTATCGTTAATAAATGCTCTGGATTTACCTGAAACGGATATTTCTCTGCGTATAATACAGTCATCTGAAAAGTCAAGATTTTCCTCTTCAAAATTGGGTGCCATATCGTAACCCGCCAGATTGAATGTTCCTTCAATGATGCATTTTTCGCTTGAATCGAATAACGACTTTGCGTCGGCACGATTGCCGAGTAGTAAACCAATTGCACCAAGCATGATGGATTTTCCAGCTCCTGTTTCTCCGGTGATGATATTCAGGCCGGGATCGGGTGTCATTTCCAATTGCTTGATTAAAGCATAATTCTTGATCAGTAAATTAGAAAGCATTTCAGGTCAATCAAATGAAGGGCGTGTATATACGCTGGTTGTGTCTGCCAAATAAGGGTTTCCTTAATTGATTCGAATATAACCACGATATCTCTCAATCAAAAACCGAATGAGGTGAGGTAACTATTTATTTAAGATATCTTCAAGTTTGGCAGTCGTGTCCAACACGATTTCGTACACCAAATCTATCGGAACCAGATGAACGTGGTCGCGCTTGTCGAGTATAGTAAGTGATTCCGGACCAAAGCTTTGCAGCTTTCCAAAGTACGTGATTCCATTCTGCAAAACGACATTGATTTCTGTATTCTGTAGTTGATCCAGTTTATTAGGGAGATCCGCTCCCTGTATTCTTATCAGCCTTTTACTCATTTCGGAAGTGGTATGCTACTGGTTAAGTCTCTGGTAAAGTTGAGTTTTTGAAGGATCGAGGCTCACCAGAATTGTGTATGCGTCTTTCTTTTGCTCAGCGGTCCCCTCAACCATTATTTTGCATAGTTCATCCGACTTGGCATCAAAAAAGGAGTTAATCACTACACTGGCAGGGCGTGTTAAAGAAACTTCTTTCAGTGTATTTAATACAGCCATCACCTTTGCTCTCGTTTGCACAGGGTTTTGTACAGCCACATCCAGACCTTCTCTGTAATAGCTATACATACCTTCGCGGAATGGCAGAAATTGTTGACTCATCAGATTTTCTATTAATGCATACCGGCTGTTGGTATTGTTGGTACTATTGTCCCAGGCACGTTTGTTAGGCGATGCGTTTCTCGCCTGATTTGATATATTAAATGCTTTTTGCAAGTAAGGACTTCCTCCTAATTTACTGAATGAATCGTAATCGAATATGTGAGCTACGTAGGCGTAGAAGGCCAGTGAGTAGGGGAGTTCGTCTGTAAAACTAGCCTCGTTGAAATAAAGCTGATTACCAGGAAGGAAAGTAAAGTTGAAATTCCTGTCTACGAAAGTAAACAAG
The DNA here is from genome assembly GCA_035998385.1 of Dyadobacter sp. Classification (GTDB taxonomy): domain Bacteria; phylum Bacteroidota; class Bacteroidia; order Cytophagales; family Spirosomataceae; genus Dyadobacter. The sequence goes on from DASYHR010000873.1 coordinate 4,689, forward strand.
ACTGTTTCGTAATTGGAATTGTAGACAGGACGCGACACTACCAATTGTGCGTTTCCCTCGTAGCTACCCAGGGCGACAGACTTAGTTAGATTGATATTCAGCTTACATTTTATTCTTTCTTCCTTCGCAAATACGTCGTCCGACCATCTGGTATTATTCAGAAAGTCGTTGATATAAGTCTGAAGTTGTGTCATGCTTTGCGGATCTGTTTTTTGCTGGGCAAAAAGCTGTTCCGAATTCACCGTAACTGTAAATTGAGCCGACTGTGCAGATACGTTTGCAGTGCAGATCAGACTCAGATAAAAGGCGAATACAAATATTAGTTTTCTCATACTTCACTCCATTTTTTCAGAACAATTTCTAAAATGTCCTGTGCCACTTCGTCTTTGGATTTTAGGGTAAAGTGACTTACTGTTTTGTTTGTATCAATAACGGAAATTTTGTTCGTATCGTGTGCAAAACCGGCTCCCGCATCATTCAGGGAATTGAGGATAATGTAATCCAGATTTTTCCTTTGCATTTTGTCAATGGCGTATTCCAG
>DASYHR010000881.1:0-2013 GCA_035998385.1 Dyadobacter sp.
TTTTTGGGTGTCAGATATTGTTTGATGTGCAATTCTTCTGTCTCGGTCAGCCGGACTTTTTCATTAAAGTTTTGAAAGAAGATTTCGTACATAGCTCAATCAGAAGATGGCGGATTGGCAAATATAGGAATGCTTATTCAGTTCGAAAGCATCATTACAAATTCATTTAATAAACCAAAAGTACGGGAAACTGTGTTAAAACTTCCCGGACTCTTAGTTATCATGCTTTCGGGATCGGTGCATTGTCGGCTATCAACTTCTCCTTTTTCAATTGAGACCAGAATGCCGCTGGTATTTTAGCTTTAAATGATGCTGCATTTTCTTTCGCTTGCTGTACAGTATGTGCACCGGGTATTACCGCTGATACCACATCCGGTGCGGCAGAAAATTGCAATGCTGCAGTCCGAAGATCCACTTGATGCTGGTCTGCTACTTTCTGAAGGGAAGCGAGCTTTTCTTTCACGCCAGCAGGAAACTTGCCACCATAAAGATACCTGTCCTTCCCGGACAGAAAACCCGCACAAAGTGGTGCGCCGACCACGATCGAAATATCCTTCTTTGCTATTTCAGGGAACATTTTGTTCAATGCTGCTTCGTGCTCAATAAGAGAATACTGGCATGCCGACAAGAAGATATCCGGATCGGCTACTTTCATGGTTTTCAGGATCGGTTCAATGGTATTGACACCCAATCCCCAGCCTTTAATCATACCTTCTTCCCGCATTTTAGTAAGTTCCGGCATGGCTCCTTTCCGCGCAATGTCGAAGTATTCCACCCATTTTTCCTTCATGTCGACATTGTCCGGCGAGAGGTCGTGTATAAAAACGACGTCAATAGATGAAACCCCCAGGCGTTGTAAGCTGTCTTCCACACTTTTTCGAACACCCGCAGCTGTGTAGTCATATTTGTAATCAGAATTCATTTTTCCTTTCCAAAGCAATTGTCCGGGTTTGAAGTTTTCGTGAGGTGTGAGTATCCTTCCAATTTTAGTAGAAAGCGTAAAGTCTTCTCTTTCTTTATCTTTTAAAAATAGCCCCATCCGCCTTTCACTAATCCCCAATCCATACCAGGGTGATGTGTCAAAGTACCTTACTCCGGCATCCCACGCGGCTTCCATGGATTGCAGGCATTCTATATCCGGATTTTGCTGAAAGCCATTGCCCAATGCAACTCCACCGAATCCGGATTTGTTTGCGGGCCGGAATTTTTTAAGATGAATTTGATTCTCAAACTGTGTCATTGTGTTGGCGTAAGCTGATGTATGTATAGCCGTGGCAGCAAGGGAAGCCGCCACGACTGGTGTTTTCAATAAGAATTCTCTTCTTTCCATAATATTTACCTTGAAATTTGTTCCGAAGCATATTTAGTCCAGATACCAGCTAATCCTGCCGATTTTCCGAATAGAGGATCTGTTTCAGGGATCGGAACTTCGCTGATATGCTCATCAGCTGTGGCACGGTCTGTAGCGTTTGCTTTTTTCAGATCTGGTTCGTAGCCATCAGGGTAGGCACCGAAAACCAGGAAATCGTCGCTGTGTGACAGGCATTTATGTCCAACACCCGCCGGCACGATGAGCACATCTCCCTGCTCTACATCCAGCTTTTGACCGTTTTCGCCTCCTAACAGTAAATGAGCATAGCCGTTTGTAACTGCAAGTACTTCGTGTGTGTTGCTATGGTAATGGTGATAACAGTAGATTCCGTAGCGCCAGCCGTTCGTCCAGTTGTTGTTTTTGAGTTGTTGTTCCAGCTGATCCGGGTCAACCGGTGTATCAAGCGCCTTTCGGTATAAAAGCAGTGGGAATACACTGTTCGGAATTAATCCGTCGTCTTGAAAAAAGATCTCTTGCGGTTGTGATGTTTCCATAAGTTGATTTTTGAATGAGACGCCGTTTCGCGCAACAGAATCATGCCAGAATATACCACGCTTTGCGAAGAATAGAAGAAAACGCTTAGAGTTTCTTAATCATCAACCTGCAAAGATGTAGTTGTGCCGGGAAAATTTATCGTATCG
>DASYHR010000891.1:0-8709 GCA_035998385.1 Dyadobacter sp.
CCCCTTCTGAACTCATTTGCTTTGCCGCTTCTGCCCAACCTTGGCGAGGTTCAGGTTTAATCACTATGGTGCCATTGTCTACCTCTATCTCTACTGTTGACTTAAACGACAATTTAAGTTGACGTAGCAACGTAGCTGGCAAAATTATTCCCTGACTGTTCCCTATGTTTATGATATTTGTCTTCATGATGTTATAACATTATTGTTGCTAACTGTCAAATATATCATTTATTATTATAACATCAAGCAGCACAGAGATTGGGTATGAGAGTGTTTCTCACTTTATCAAGACGTATAAGGAGAAGTTTGGCGTGACGCCTAAGCGGCATGGGTGAATTCGTTTTCCTGTTGACCAGTACCTGTTTAAGCTCAAAAAAATTTTAACTTTATACATTCAAACAGCACGTATTCATGGAGACGCTCATATTTCAGCCAGACAACCAAGAACAAGTCAATGCTTTAAAAGCATTTGCCAAAGCCTTAAATATTTCCTTTAAAACACAGGAAAAACCTTATGATCCTGAGTTTGTTGCAAAAATAAAAAAGAGCAGAGAGGATCTCGCAGCGGGAAAAGGCAGAGAAATTACTATTGATGAGCTTGATAGTTTATGGAAATAGTCTTACTGCCTGACGCCGACGATGATCTCAAATTTTGGGTCAAAAGTGGTAATAAAGCAATTTTGAAAAAGATTGCCGAGCTTATTCGATCGGTTCAGGAAACTCCATTTCACGGATTAGGCAAGCCAGAGGGTCTAAAACACAATTTGTCCGGACTGTGGTTAAGAAGAATAAATCGGGAGCATCGCTTAGTTTATGAAGTCAGAGAGGAAAAAAATTTTATACACTCTTTGAGAGGCCATTATTAACAATGGAAAAAAAGACCAAGACGCATTGTGTGGGATTCCTGCAATAATTACTCTAACATACCTTGCAGTAGTTTTCGCAATCAACTGCATTATTAATGCTGTGGGAAGCACCATTCCAAACGCCGCATCTTTTGGTAATATTATTGCTGGTTTCATTGCTCCATATATTGGTGCAATGACAATATACTTTGTTTATAGAGCCTATCAAAAGCAAAACGAATCGCACGACCTTCAAGAGAAAAAGCATCAACTTTCAAGCATTAAATCAACTCATTCAGGAGCTTGATCAGCAAAAGCCTCAGATTTTAATAATAACAAGAAAATTATGGCTTCATGTTTATGGACATAATCATATCATCACCAATTACAGCCCCGGAATTGGTGCGAGAATATTAATGGAATATATTGAATATGATATAGATATAAAAAATGTAATTGCTTTTTGCAACCAACTAAAATTTGTTCAGGAAGGAACTCATAACCTTAGCGTAGGGCGGCAATTTCAACAAATCCTTAATTTTAAATTACATAATCTAGTAAAATCTCTTGTTCTGTTCCGCGAGCTGAAGACCGCAGTTAATCATAATTTTTCATCGGAAGTAAAAGACGAAGAACAAAGGTTAAGAGCTGAAAATATTCAACATCTAACCGCTCAGCAGTACATTATCATTAATGACGAATTAAAGGATGCTTAAATCCTATTTAGTCTCAAAATACCAATTCCCGCCCAAACCCCACTCCTAAACCAAAATCACTACTTTTTGAACGTTTACCGTTATACTAATTTGTATTATTATATGGTAATTTGTAGCCTCATTTCTCCGTTGCGGAAAAATCAGTTATAACTGAGCGTTTTTGCTAGTCGAGAAATTGAACACCATGGCGAAATTATATATTGTAACTTATGAGTAATCAAGCGAGTACACTGTTCGACAAAGTGTGGGATGCACACGTTGTCCGCAAAATTGAAGATGGTCCTGATGTATTTTTCATCGACCGTCATTTTATCCACGAAGTAACCAGCCCGGTGGCTTTTCTTGGCCTTGAAAGCAGAAATATTGGTGTGATTTATCCTGAGCGTACTTTTGCTACGGCAGATCACAACACGCCAACGATCAACCAACATCTTCCGGTACAGGATCCACTTTCAGCAAATCAGCTTAAAGCTCTGGAAACCAATTCCGCAAAGTATGGCATATCTCACTGGGGATTGGGTGATTCAAAAAACGGAATTGTTCACGTTGTAGGTCCTGAAAACGGAATTACACTCCCAGGAATGACCATCGTTTGTGGTGATTCTCACACTTCTACCCACGGTGCTTTCGGTGCGATTGCATTCGGTATTGGTACATCTGAAGTTGAAATGGTGCTTTCTTCGCAATGTATTATGCAGCCAAAACCAAAGAAAATGCGTGTAAACGTAAATGGCGTTTTGGGCAAAGCTGTAACTCCGAAAGACGTTACACTATACATCATTTCAAAATTGACTACTGCCGGCGCAACGGGTTATTTTGTTGAGTATGCAGGTGATGTATTCCGTAACATGACCATGGAAGGCCGTATGACGGTTTGTAACATGAGTATTGAAATGGGTGCACGTGGTGGTATGATCGCTCCTGATCAAACTACATTCGACTATATCGAAGGTCGTGAGCAAGCTCCAAAAGGCGAGAAATGGAACGAAGTGCTTGCTTACTGGAAAACGCTTGTTACTGACGAAGACGCAACATTCGACAAAGAGTATACTTTCGATGCGGCTGATATCGAACCGATGATTACTTACGGTACTAACCCTGGAATGGGACAAGGTATCACCTCTAATATTCCTTCGGCGGACCAGGTTGAAGGTGGCAAAGCAACTTACGACAAGTCACTGAACTACATGGGTTTCCATGAAAACGAATCGATGATAGGCAAGAAAATCGATTACGTATTTATCGGTAGCTGTACCAATGGCCGTATTGAAGATTTCCGCGCATTTGCATCCATCATCAAAGGTCGCAAGAAAGCGGATAATGTTACTGCATGGATCGTTCCGGGGTCTCACATTGTTGAGGCGCAAATCAAAGAAGAAGGAATTCTTGACATTTTGACCGATGCCGGTTTTGAACTTCGCCAACCAGGTTGTTCAGCATGTCTGGCAATGAACGATGATAAAATACCAGCAGGAAAATATGCTGTAAGTACTTCAAACAGAAACTTTGAAGGCCGCCAGGGCCCTGGTGCACGTACGCTCTTGGCAAGCCCATTGGTAGCTGCTGCCGCGGCAGTGACGGGTGTGGTTACGGATCCCCGGGATTTACTGTAATTATAACTTCGGCAGTCGGGTTTCGGCTGTCAGTTATTTGATCATACACACATTTTAATAAATGAGAGATTTTAGGAAGTATTCCGTTTGGGAGCAAAGTCATAAGCTTGTTCTTGAACTATACAGATTAACTAAGAATTTCCCGACAGAAGAAAAATTTGGATTGACATCTCAGATAAGACGAGCTGTTGTCTCTATTCCAACTAATATTTCAGAAGGTTGTGGAAAGTCTAGTGAAAAAGATTTCGCACGCTTTTTAGGAATATCCTTTGGATCTTGTCAGGAAGTTGAATACTTGACATTGTTGGCCAAAGATTTGGATTATTTGAGTCAAGACAGTTATAATCCACTTTTTCAGGAAATCGTGTCAATCAAAAAACAGTTATATCATCTTATAAAAAAATTAAACGCTGGAAGTTAACGGTGTCTCTACGGTAGAAATGCCGACAGCCGAAGGCCGAAAGCCCTAATATAATGGCATACGATAAATTCACCATATTAAAAAGCACGGCAGTTCCTTTGCCGATTGAAAACGTTGACACGGATCAGATCATTCCGGCACGTTTCCTTAAAGCAACAAAACGCGAAGGATTTGGCGACAACTTGTTCAGAGACTGGCGCTATAACGGTGACGATACACCCAAACAAGATTTTGTGTTAAACAATCCTATCTACTCAGGAAAAATCCTTGTAGGCGGACATAACTTCGGAAGTGGATCAAGCCGTGAGCACGCAGCTTGGGCGATCTATGATTACGGCTTCCGTTGTGTAGTTTCAAGCTTCTTTGCCGATATTTTTAAAGGTAATTCCCTGAATATCGGAATCTTGCCGGTACAGGTTAGTCCTGAATTTTTGGACAAAATATTCCAGGCTATCGAGGCAGATCCTAAGGCTGAACTGGAAGTAAACCTCCCTGACCAAACCATCACTTTAGTGGCAACTGGTGAGCAGGAATCTTTCGCGATCAATGGCTACAAAAAGCATAACATGATCAATGGCTATGACGATATCGACTATCTGCAAGCTATGAAAGGCGAAATCCAGGAGTTTGAAACAGCAAGAATTTATTAGATGGCTATTGGCCATCGGCTATTGGCTATCGGGTTGCCCGTATATAGTTTGATAGCCGACGGCTGACGGCCGAAAGCCTTATGACTAGACGCTATATTGAAATAATGGACACGACACTTCGTGATGGTGAGCAAACCAGCGGGGTGTCGTTTTCAGCATCGGAAAAGTTAACCATTGCCCAACTCCTGTTACAGGAAGTGAAGGTAGATCGTTTAGAAATTGCCTCTGCACGTGTTTCGGACGGAGAATTCCAGGCTGTAAAACAAATTACCACATGGGCTGAAGCTAACGGTTACCTTGATAAAATTGAGGTACTTACATTTGTCGATGGCGATGCCTCCATCAATTGGGTGAAACAAGCTGGTGCGCGTGTGATGAATCTGCTTACAAAAGGATCTTTGAATCACCTTCAACATCAACTCAAAAAAACACCTGCTGAGCATTTTTCAGATATACAAAAGGTAATCGAACTGGCCGTAGAGTCAGGAATTGACTGTAATGTATACCTGGAAGACTGGAGTAACGGAATGCGTAATTCGAGAGAATACGTGTTTGAAGCTTTAGATTTCTTGTGCCAGCTGCCGATTAAAAGAATTCTGTTGCCTGATACGCTTGGCATTCTTACCCCTTCCGAATCTTACGAGTTTGTAAAATCGATTGTTGATAAATATCCAACCTGCCGTTTTGAATTTCATGCGCACAACGACTACGATTTAAGTGTAGCGAATGTAATGGAGGCACTTCGGGCTGGCGCGCATGGGTTGCATCTTACGGTCAACGGCATGGGTGAAAGAACGGGAAATGCCCCTCTTGCCAGTACAATCGCTGTCATGAATGATTTCATGCCCGAGTTTGAAACATCAGTGAATGAAAAATCATTATACTCTGTAAGCAAGCTGGTTGAGACATTTTCAGGGATCAGAATACCGGCTAATAAACCAATTGTTGGTGAGAGCGTTTTCACGCAAACAGCTGGTATACATGCAGATGGAGACAAAAAGAACAATCTGTATTTCAGCAAACTGATGCCGGAGCGTTTCGGACGTCTTCGTTCTTACGCTTTGGGAAAAACATCAGGTAAAGCCAATATTGAGAATAATCTTCGCGACCTGGGCATTACACTTGCAGATGCCGACCTCAAAAAAGTGACGCAACGGATCATTGAACTTGGTGACCGCAAAGAAGCTGTAACACCAGACGACCTTCCGTATATTATATCCGATGTGCTGGATAGCAATACGATTGAAGAAAAGGTTTCAATTATCAATTATGTATTGACTCATTCCAAAAATCTTAAGCCATCCGCAACTTTACAAATCAGGTTTGGTGAAGATATTTTTGAAGAGAGCGCGCAAGGTGACGGACAGTATGATGCATTTATGAATGCTCTCAAGAAGATTTATGCACTCAAAGGAATCAGTTTGCCAATGTTGACTGATTATACAGTTCGTATCCCGCCGGGAGGTAAAACAGATGCCCTTTGCGAAACGATTATTACCTGGGAGATTAAAGGGAAGGACGTAAAAACAAGGGGTTTGGATTCGGATCAGACTGTATCTGCCATTATGGCGACACAAAAGATGCTGAATTTGACCGGAGTATCTGATGATTCAAAAGCTTAATCAATGCCGTGCTTTACAGTCAAATAAAATATATTTGTATTAGGTCAATGTGTTGAGAACATGGAAAAGCAACAACTTTATCAAAGCCTTAAAAGTCATCTCTTAAAAAATAATGTTACAAGAGCTGCTGTATTTGGATCTTTTGCCAGTAATGAAGAGACAGACAAAAGCGATATAGATGTGCTAATCGAAGTAAATAACATGACCATGTTCGATATACTCCGGCTTGAAGATGAGCTTCAAAAAATCTGCCAAAGGAAAATCGATCTCGTAGAGTACAAGGCAGTGAAGTCATCTATACAAAAATATGTCTTTTCTGATCTTGTCGAGTTGATATGAAACGAGACGATCTTGTATATGTTCAGGACATCATTGAGTCTATGAAGTTATAATCGGCTATACAGAGAATCAGTCAGAATCTGACTTTGAAAGCAATATTATGCCACAAGATGCTGTCTATCGCAGGTTAGAAATAATCGGCGAAGCAGCTACAAAAATTTCGGACACCTTCAAAGATCAGCATCCACAGATCGAATGGAGGCTTATGAAGCCAATGCGAAACAAACTGACACACGAATACTTTGGTATCTCGCCGACCACTGTTTATGCCACGATTACCGAAGATATTCCGACACTACTTTTTAAATTAAAATCAATATAATTCATTAATGAAAAAGCATATTCTTATTGTTCCCGGTGACGGTATCGGCCAGGAAGTTACAGAAGTTGGAAAAAAAGTTCTTGAAAAAATTGCTGCCAAATTCGGTCATGAATTTACGTATGACGAGGCACTCATCGGTCACGTAGCTATCGAAGCCACTGGCAATCCGCTTCCTGAAGAAACATTGCAGAAAATGCGTGCATCTGACGCAGTTCTTTTCGGAGCTGTAGGTCACCCAAAATATGATAATGACCCAAGCGCAAAAGTTCGTCCGGAACAAGGACTTCTGAAAATGCGTAAAGAGCTGGGTTTGTACGCAAATCTTCGTCCGATCAAACTTTTTGATGAATTGCTTGGAGCATCGTCTATTAAACCTGAAATCCTAAAAGGCTCAGATATTCTTTTCTTCCGTGAATTGACGGGCGATATTTATTTCGGAGAAAAAGGACGTAAAAATGACGGTGATACTGCTTACGATATCGCTGAGTACAGCCGTTTCGAGGTTGAGCGTATTGCACGCAAAGCTTTTGATGCTGCACGTACGCGTCGTAAAAAACTTTGTTCTGTTGACAAGGCAAACGTATTGGAAACGAGCCGTTTGTGGAGAGAAGTTGTTCAAAAACTGGCTCCTGAATATCCGGATGTAGAAGTAGAACACCAGTTTGTTGACTCGGCTGCCATGATGTTGATCAAAGATCCTAAGCGCTTTGATGTTGTAGTAACAGCGAACCTTTTCGGCGATATTCTTACAGACGAAGCAAGCCAGATTGCTGGTTCTATGGGTATGCTGGCATCCGCCTCTGTTGGTGACAGCACTGGTGTATATGAGCCAATCCACGGTTCTGCACACGATATTACCGGTAAGGGAATCGCTAATCCATTGGCTTCTGTACTTTCAGCTGCTTTACTGCTTGATATATCATTCGGATTAAAAGCTGAATCCGACGCAATTATCGCTGCAGTTGACCAGCTTTTGAAAGATGGTTTCAGAACAAAGGATATTGCAGACGAGACAACACCTGCTGATAAAATCCTTAACACAGAAGCAGCTGGTGAAGAACTATTGAAGAGAATTTGATTTTTTCCAAGTTTTAGCCAAATATTATTTGTTTAAGACAAAACTTGTACTTTCTTTGCAGAAGAAAATCGCAGTCAGCGAAATTTCGCAAACCAAAATAGGTCATGACATACGATGAAAAACTAAATTGGCTTCTGCTTAGCGCCTGGTAAGGGCGAGGAAGGTTTTGTTTTGAATCGCTCAAAACCCTTTCTCTCAACGGGAAAGGGTTTTATATTGGTCAAAAATTATTAAATTCGTAATTCAAATAATAAAAAATACCCATTCAAATGAGTAATCGAGTTCAGATCTTCGACACCACCTTAAGGGACGGCGAACAGGTTCCAGGCAGCCAATTAACAACGGAGGAAAAGATAATTGTTGCCAAACAACTCGAAAAACTCGGTGTTGATGTTATTGAAGCGGGTTTTCCCGTGTCCAGTCCCGGTGATTTTCGCTCAGTAGTAGAAATATCCAAGGTAGTTCGCGAGCCGATCATCTGTGCTTTGTCAAGAGCTGTAATTGGTGATATTGACGCCGCTGCAGAGGCACTTCAGTATGCGAAACGTGGCCGGATTCACACTGGTATAGGGTCTTCCGATATCCACATCCAGCACAAATTCAACACAACGCGTGAGAAGATCATTGAAAGAGCTATATCCGCTACCAAATATGCCAAAGGCAAGGTAGAAGATGTAGAATTCTATTGTGAAGATGCCGGTAGAGCTGATCTTGTATTCCTTGCACAGCTTGTCGAGGCAGTAATTGGTGCCGGTGCTACAGTTGTGAATATACCTGATACAACGGGCTATTGCCTTCCGGACGAATACGGTAATAAAATCAAGTATATTTTTGAGAATGTAAAGAATATACATAAAGCCACAATCTCAATCCATTGCCATAATGACCTTGGTCTTGCCACTGCTAACTCGATTGCAGGTATTAGCCAGGGAGCGCGCCAGGTAGAGGTAACGATTAATGGTATCGGAGAAAGAGCAGGAAATACATCTCTTGAAGAGGTTGTAATGGCGCTGAATGTGCATAAAGAACTTGGTCTGGAAACAGGGGTAAATACGCAATTTATCTACCCAACGAGTCAGCTTGTTTCTAAAATGATGCGTATG
>DASYHR010000898.1:0-11387 GCA_035998385.1 Dyadobacter sp.
AGTCATATACTTCCTCTTCCTTATTACGTGGCTGCTGCAATGCCTGTGGATTCCCGTCAAAGTTGTAGATTAACTGCTTGGTAATTATAGGAACGCCTCCCATTCTTTTTACCAGATCAAAATACACCTGTGCACGCAGGAAACGGAATTCTGATGAAAATTGAGTCTTTTGAGCCGCAGTTAAAGTTGTGCCAAATTTCTCGATATTTTCCAGAGCAAGGTTGATATCTCTGATCAATCCGTAATCCCACAATCTCCATCTTTGAAAGGCATACGAAACGATGTTATTCCGCGCGTCGTCATTGTTGGACCACATGGCTTCGTCGTAAGCGGCGAAATCCTGCCATCCTTCTTTGTTCGGGATGTTGACGTCCGTTGTGGAACCATTATTTAGATTGGTGTGGTAAGGAAGGCGATCATAATAGTTCGCCAGCAATCCGGTGATCATTTTGGAGTCATTCCAAACCTGTTCTTCCAGAATGATATTTTGTGGCTTTCTGTCGAGCCACTCCTCTGCACATCCCGAAAGGGTCAGGATGGAAAAGGCAAGGATATATTTTGAAAATTTACGCATGACTGAGTCGAATTAAAAAGTGATGTTGAAACCTGCGTTGAACAGACGTTGCTGTGGATACACAAGCGCATTTCCTGAGGAAATTTCCGGGTCGATCTCGTATTTTTTTACATTGTCAATTGAGAAAAGATTGCTCGCATTGACATACACACGAAGTCCGTTGCTACCCAGTTTTTTGAAAACTTTCTGGTTGAAGCTATACCCCAGTTCAATATTGCGCAGACGGATGTATCTTACGTTCGTAATCCAGAAGTCACTTTTACGGAAGTTCGCATGGCTTGAATTATCCTTACGCAGGGCAGGATAGGTTCCCGGCACCCAGGCACTGTTCGGATCGTATGGGTCCTCGCGGTGCCAGCGGTCTTCCAGCATAAAGTGAGGGGAAGTACCGTTGTTCTGGTAAGGAATTTTCAATTCCCAATTGCGTTGAAAACTTTGAAGAGAAGCACCGGCAAAATCCATGAATAGCGTAAACCCTTTGTAGGCAAAACTGGTATTCAGCGCGAAGCTCAAATACGGGTTGGCTCCTTCGGCGAATCCGATCGGGCGCTCATCCAGGTTGTTGATAATACCATCACCGTTTACATCTTTGTAAATGAAGTCTCCTGGTAGCTGCGTTCTGTTACCCTGTTCGTCATTGTTGACCGGATGGCTGTCAATTTCCTCCTGTGACTGGAACTGACCAACTACCTGATAACCCCAGTTGATATTTCCCCAGCGGTCTACGTATGAATCGCGGTATTCGTTGTAGGAATTACCGAAGCGTGGTTTGTAGAAGTCAAGATCGCGACGACGAGAAAGTGTTGCATTGGCACCAACTGAATATTCAAGCTGTCCTATGTTACTTTTGTAGGTCAAAACCCCTTCCACTCCGCGGTGCGTATCACTGTTCAGGTTTTCGTTTGGCAATGTATAACCTACTTCAGATGGAAGCAAAACGTCGTAACGGGCCGCAGGAAGACCTTCTCGTTTTCTTTCAAAAATGTCAAGCTGACCATTCAGCTTACCATCCAGAAAGCCAAAGTCAATACCGAAGTTGGTAGAAACGTTTGTGATCCATGAAAGCGTTGTGATTGGCAAACCTCTCGGGCGCACGCCGATATTATATTGACCGTCAAAAATAGCGCTACCCTGCAGGAAGTTATAACCAGGCAGGTAGCTGAACGGAGCGACAATGAAAGGATCATTTGGAAGCGTTGCATTTCTGTCACTACCTGTACGTCCGTAAGAGGCACGTATTTTTAGATTACTTACGATATTTTTAAGTTTTCCCTGAAAGAAATCTTCTTCGGAAATTCTCCAACCTGCTGATACACCCGGGAAAAATCCGAAGCGCTTACCAGCTGCATATAGGAAAGATCCGTCATAACGGCCTACACCCTCGATAATGTATCTTTGTTTGTAGCTGTAATTAACCCTTCCGACATATCCTGCCCGAGCCTCAGTGCTCCACTCGTCCAGAAGATAGTCCTGATTCGCGAATGACATCAAAGGAATGTAATTGTTGGGCGGTACGGTGTGTACGATCATGTACGTATTCACATTGTCGGACTGCTCGTAAGCTGCCACGGCAGATAGCTCGTGATCACCAAAAGTTTTATTGTAGCTTAGTTGAAATTGCGCAAAGCGGTCGACAACATTACGTTTACGGCGCTCCCTCCATGGGTTTTGGTTACCACCGCCGGGTACCACATTGTAAGCGTCGTTAGCAGCATCATAAGTATAGGCATTGTAGGTATATTCAAATCCGTCAAAATCGAAATTGCGGAATTGGTAGGAATACGTGCCTCTTGCCTTCAAGCCAAATGCAAAGTCGTATTCAGCATAGAAGTTACCTTTTACGATGCGATCAATCTCGTCAATATATCCTGTAATAGATTTCTTATACGTAGCAGGGTTGACGTTTACGTTATGCGTTTGATTGATATAGTTTGGATTATCATTGGCATATGGACGCTCGGTTGGCCACATCGTGAAAATACTCAGGAACGGGTTGAAATAATCATCCAGCCCGGGAACACCTGCTTGTTCGCGATCTTCCAAACGTGCGCTGATCTGAGCACCCACTTTCAAACCTTTTGTAACACTGGATTCAATGTTTGCCTGGATGTTGGTCCTCTTAAACTTGAAATCCTCAATCAGCGCATCCTGGCTTAGGTGTCCTACTGAAAGGAAATAGTTGATCTTTTCCGTTCCGCCGGAAACATTGGCATTCAGCGAGTACTGCGGTACGTTCGGTCTCATCACCATTTTGTAATAGTCGAAACTTTGATAACCCTTCTCAGTTCCGGCTTTCCATTTAGCCAATTCCTCTGGTGTGATCGTAGGTGTACGTCCCTGGTTCACATCCGACTCCACCAGTCCACGCATGTGCTGGTAGGCATTGGCGGGTTTCGGATAGCGGGTGAAATTCTGTAAACCATAGTAACCCGAGATATTGATTCGCGCTGGTCCGTCGCCGGCTTTACCTCTTTTGGTGGTAACCAGGATAACTCCATTCGCAGCACGCAGACCGTAAATAGCAGCCGATGCGTCTTTCAGAATGGAGATGCTTTCGATGTCATTCTGGCCCAGGTTATTGAAGTTGGCTGCATCAGATGGAACACCGTCAATTACATAAAGAGGAGTTCCCATATTACGAATCTGGATACTCGTGGCGTTCCCGGGACGGGCATCAGCCTTACGGGCCGTGATACCTTGTACACGTCCTACAAGCGCATCGGAGGTTCCGATAGATGGAGTCCGGATCAGATCTTTGGCCTGTACACTACTTACCGCACCGGTAAGTGTCGCGGTGGATTGTGTTCCGTAACCTACCACAACGACTTCGGTCAGGTCTTCGGTACCTGGTACAAGTGAGATTTTGAGGTTTGTTTGTGAACCAATGTTGACATCCTGGCTGGTGTAACCAATAAAAGAGAATGTCAGCACCCTGGCATCGTCGTTTACAGTGAGACTGAAATTACCTTCGGCTGAAGTGGTGGTGCCGACTGTACTGCCTTTAACAACCACACTGACTCCCGGCAGTGGGTTGTTTTTTTCATCGACTACCTGACCAGTGATGGTCTTATCGGCAATACGATGACGTTTTGTAAAGGCAGCTGAAGGATCGTTTGCCGCCAGCACAGCAGGTGCTTGCGGGATTAGCATTCCGGTGACTGCAAAGGCAAGGAGCGGTTTGCAAAATCTCCGGATAGAGACTTGTCGAACTGAGATCATAAGTAGAGTTTGGTTAGAGATGTTTGTTTAAATTTGGTTAGATGGCTTTGTTTTATTTCATAATTTATTTATTTAGTGCTATTTTAAAATTGATATGGCAATACGAATCCCAGCCACCGCAGTAGATGGTCGTATATTTTTGGAGGGGTTTAATATTCCGCATATCAGTTACGACTGATATGCGGAATTGTATTTTCAACTTCAAAAACTACTTTTTGAACAGTAGTTTTGAGATATTGTATTATTGTTTCACAACCTTCATCACACCTGTCATCAATCTCCAGTGACCCGGGAAAGTACAAACGTATGGATAGTCACCTGCAACATCAGGAACCACAAAACGCAGACGGTAAGTTTGTCCCGGATTTACAAGCGGTGAGGCTGCGATGATCTGCGGAATAGAAGGAACATAGTTTTTCTCAGCACCGTCTTTGGCAGTGATCATTTTATCAGCAGCATTACCGATGATATTCGTTGATTTTGGCTTGCCGACAACGATATTGTGTTGCATCGCATCAGGGTTTTCAAATACGATCTCTACTGTCTTTCCAGCTACTGCAGTAAACTCAGTGATATCAAATTTCATTTCCTCACGGATCGCCTTAATCTTCACGATCTGTACGTTTGGATCAACAGGAGCTTCTTCTTTCAAGCCGAAAGATTCCAGCATTGTACCAAAGCGAGCGTTCAGGTCTTCAGGGATATCATTTTTGATTGAAGCCAGAACAGTTTTGTCAGCGTCCGAAGGTTTTTCTTTTCTGCGTGGGTTCCATGCGCCAAGGATTCCTTTCAGGATCGCATTACGTCCCTGTGGATCCAAAGTCTGAGAAGTTTTGATCAGATTAACCACTTCACTTCCGCTTGCATAAGATGTATATCCGCGAGTTGCACGTTCCAGTGCAAAGTCAGAAAGGCGATCCAGTCGACGTACTTCGAAAGATTTGCTCAACGTGTTGTTTTTGAAATCATCTTTTTCAGGTACCACGTTATCCTGGTCAATTGTAGCTGTTACGTTTACTTTACCTGCTTCATCAGAAGTAAAGTTGAACATGCTTTTCCATGGACCATTGTTACCTTCTGTCAACTTGATAGTTTCACCCGGTGCAATACCGTTTGTCAACTGGCGGCTGATATAGTTGCTGTTCAATGAACGGCTTCTGATACCTACATTCACAACAGGAACTACATCCTTTGGAACGGCAACGCTTCCCTGATTGGTGATTTCGATTGTTACACGCGCATTTTCACGAACATAAGGGTTGGCAGGATCAATTGTGATATTGGTGATCGCCAATTCAGCAGTTCCCTGTACCGTTACTTTGCTTGCACCGTGAGCGCTGTGATCCATACCTGCATGTGCATCAGCAGTTTTAGCAGCACTTTTGGTTACCGACTGTGCGGAACCCGCTTTGCCTGCGCGCTGAGCCAGGTATTTGTTAAGCAGTTTGCCATCCTGGGCGTTTAATACCGCAGCAAATGCATCCGGCATCCAGCGATCGTCAGCTTGCGCGTACGTATCAAGCAAACCAAGTATTGCGGTTTCTGTTTCAGTCGTGTAAGGAATTTCAGAGAAAGCAAGAAGTGAGTTCAACACCACGAGTGGTTCTTTATCATGTAATGCATCGGCAGTCAACAAAGCCTGTGCAGAAGCAGCGGTGCGTGGCAAAACCTGAACCGCAGTTTTACGAACATCATTCGATGGATGTTTCAAAGCTTCCGTGATCGCAGCAACTACGCTTGCATCACCTGTTGCATTCAAACCATGTAATGTCCACAATGCGTGAATCGCAGCCGTGTTCAATCCCACTTCGTCCACCGACTTGTCTTTTACAAGTTCAACCAGTTTCGCCACCACGTCTTTGTTTCCACGCTCAACAAGCAAACGCTGTGCATGTCTTCTCCAAAGCATGTTGGTGTTTTTCAAAGTAGCAACCAATTCGTCAGGACGATTTTTGCTCAATGCAAGTGGCTTGTAAGCTGGTGCTTTTTTGTAGGCAACGCGGTACAAACGACCATGTGTAAAATCTCTCAAAGGCGTTTCGTAAGCATTTCCTTTTCCGTTTTCGGCACCTTTTGGTGTTGGGTTATGCTGGATGATGTAGCTGTACCAGTCAGCGATCCAAACCGCTCCATCAGGACCAACCTCTGCAAATACAGGGGCAACCCATTCGTCAGCTCCTGCAAGCAGGTTGAAGCCTAGTTTATCTTCGAAGTCAGTTCCTTTTTTCTCCATGAAGTTCTGGTGCAGGATGTGTCCTGTAGGTTCAGATACGAACGCTACTTTGTTCCAGTACTTTTTAGGATAGGCACGGGCAGTATAGAAATTATGTCCGGCTGCTGCAGTGAAACCACCGAATACGTCAACCTGACGCACTTTCTCGGTAATTGGCTGCATGTCTTTATGCGTATCTGTGCTACGGCTTCCGTTGTCTACGCGGCTCTTTCCGAAATAACGGTTAGGGATCGCGCTGTACCATCCGTGTGAGTTGTTGGCAGTAGATCCGAAAAGATCGCCCGCCTCATTGAAACCAAGTCCCCAGGTATTGTTAGAAGTTTTAGCAACTACTTCCATATCTGATCCGTCTGGTTTGAAACGGAACAAAGCCTGACCAAAGTCAAGGGAATCGCTTTTTCCGGCTACGCCTTTAAATCCTGAATAACCTACAGATCCGTAAACCCAGTTGTCAAAGCCATAGTGAAGGTTAGACGGTCCGGCGTGTGTATCACCCGTTCCGAAACCAGAGAAAAGAATTTTCTTCACGTCTGCTTTGTCATCGCCATCTGTATCCTGAAGAAATAGCATATGCGGAGCCTGAGAAACGATCAAACCACCATTTGCAAATACAAGTCCGGTGGGAATGCTCAAATCGTCAGAAAACTTCGTGAATTTATCTGCTTTGCCGTCACCATTGGTGTCTTCGCAAATCAGGATATAGTCACTTCCGCCCGTATCTTTTCTTTCGTTAGGATAATCTTTTGTGATCAAAACGAACAATCTGCCGCGCTCATCCCACGTCATTGCGATCGGGTGCATCACGTCTGGCTCATGTGCAAAAACGTCCAAAGTGAAGTCAACAGGAATCTGAATGTGTTTCACAGATTCTTCTGGTGAAAGAGGCAATTGCTGCATTTGCTGTCCGGGACGTTGTTCGTAGTTTGGCAATACAGCAGCACGGTACTCAAAAGGTTTTGGAGCCAAAGCAGTCAACGCTTTCTTCGCATCGTCGTTTACAGCCCATAGAATTCCTTTTTCGATCAGATCCTGAAATCCTTTGGTTGCCCAGGTACGCTCGTCATGACCATAAGCTGTGTAGAACACGCGACCTTTTCCGTGCGTACGTACCCATGTGTAAGGCTCGTTGGCACGTCCCGGCTTGTCTTTCTCCTGATCCGCCTGTACCAGACGTTCAGTCAATACGATATTATCAGGCTGAAGTAATTTGTGCAGATACGTCTCATCCACAGTTTTGAAAGGCTTCACACCCGCAATTGCAGGATGGTCAGGCTTTGCCCACACAGGTTGAATGGTGTCAAAAGTGTGTCTCCAGAACTGTCCGCCCATCAACTTAACGATCTCAGGGTTGTTGCGGAAACAGTAAGAAGCACAGTGAACAGGGATAAAACCTTTTCCACTGGCCACGAAGTCAAGCAAAGAAGTTGCCTGCTGAGGGGCAATAGAATCCCAGTTTGCAAAAAGCATCAGGGCGTCGTATTTGCCAAGTGTTTCAGGGTTCAGGTCTTCAAGATCATCTGTATAGGTGAAGTTGAAACCTTTAGGTCCCAGGGCAGCCATCAGCTGAGGAAGACGTTCGGCAGGCTTGTGATGGCCTTCTTTGTCACCCATAAACAGGATTTCCAGACGACGCGCTTTTTTAGCGTCTTTCGAAGATTCTGCCGTCAAAGATGCCTTTTGGGAAGAAGGTTGTACGGCACAGCCCAGGAGGACTAGACCGAATAAAAATGATAAGGCTTTGGTTTTCATTTAAGTAGTTAAAATAGGTTTTATCTTCTTTACTTTCTCTTTAAATATCCCAGTTCGACATGTCTTGAAAATCAAATAAATAATTTTCATTGTATTCTATCTCGAAGTCTGTGAGCATTTTCAGATATTCTTCTTTAAATGTGTGCTTTTTATGATGACATTCCTGATTCACAATATATTTGATCACTGCGTCAACATGAGAGCGGCTGTAAGAAAATGCGGAATAACCTCTTTGCCAGTTGAATACTGATGTTTTATATTTTGCCTTTAAAAATTTATTGGATGATGTTTTAATCTCTTCCACTAAACCAGGCAGTGAAACCGTTGGATTATACCCAATAAAAATGTGTATATGATCTGGCATTCCGTTTATAGCCAGTGGTTTACATTTATGGTTTGTAATGATCCCGCCTATATAGCTATACAGCTCATCTTTCCAAATCTTTCGAACCAAGCTTTCCCGACCCTGAACAGCGAATACCAATTGAATGTATAATTGCGAATAGGTATTAGCCATGGATAGCGTGGATTGGTTGTTACATTTTTATTTCGTTGAGTGATCTGATATTCGTTTTTAGTATTGGGAGGTTTTATTTCGGTGCACTGCACCTTTTAAAAACCTTGTTAATTTTTTTCTACAGTTAGCACGGTGCTCTGCACCTGTTATTTACTGACTAATATCAAGTCCGAGCTTGGTGCAGAGCACCATAATATTTGTAGAAAAAGAAATATTATGGTGCTCACCAAGGTGCATAGCACCGAAATAAATTATTCAAATACGCTATACAATTCCATTATCAAACGTTCTTGAAATCCGGCAGCTGAATCAAAGCTCCGCCTTGCATCGCCGACTCGTGTGCCAGAATACCTACGCTGGTCCAGTTTGCAGATTGTGCTGCATTCGGGAAAGGCTCACGATCTTCGATCAGCGCACTGATAAACTCATGCGCCAAATGTGGGTGCGAACCTCCATGACCGCCACCCTGTACAAATGAAAGGTGAGAGTTATCATCTTTATCATACACTCCTTTTCCTGTGAAATGCTGGATTTCCTTCGGCAATAAATGTGCATAATCAGGAGTTGCTACGCGCTCAGCGATCTCATGCTCAGGTTTTTTAGCCGTGTGAATCACAGGATCTTCGCCTTCGATCAATGGCCACTCGAATGATTTTTTGCTACCATATACTTCAAAGCTTTCACGGTACTGACGTGCAACGTCAAATAATGAACGGTATACATAAGCCGATAAATCGCTGTCTTTGAACTTGATGTGAGCCGATTCAACCGCGAAAGGTGAATTGTGGATTTTTACAAGGTCTTCGCTGATTGTTCCTGAACCAAAGCATGATACATATTCTGCTTCCAGTTTAAGCAATCCGGCAACCGGTCCTACGCAGTGCGTTGCGTAGTGCATCGGAGGAAGACCAGGCCAGTAGTCAGGCCATCCTTCCATATCCTGCTGGTGACTTGCTTTCAGAAACTGAACCTTGCCTAATTCACCTTTTTCATATAATTCTTTTGCAAACAGGAATTCACGGGCGTAAACGACCGTTTCCATCATCATGTATTTCTTGCCTGTTTCTTTAACAGCCTTTACAATTTCAAGGCAATCTTCAACGCTGGTTGCCATTGGAACAGTACATGCAACGTGTTTTCCGGCGCGCAAAGCCTTTAATGTTTGCTCAGCGTGGTTTGGAATAGGAGAGTTGATGTGTACAGCGTCTACATTAGGGTCGGCCAGAAGCTCGTCGTAGCTGCTGTAACGTACATCAATGCCATATTGGTCACCAACTGCATTCATTTTCGATTCTGTACGCTGGCAAATTGCATACATGTTCGCGTTTGGGTGCTGCTGATAAATAGGAATAAATTCGGCTCCGAAACCAAGACCAACAATGGCAACATTAATTTTCTTAGACATATTTACTTAAGGTTAATGATTCTGATATTGAGTGTTTTAATGTGTGCTAGATCGGGTAAGAGCCAATTTGTCTTCACTACAATTCTACAAAAATCGAATTTGTCATGCGACTGTATTAGGTACACTTGAATGGCAATACAATTTTAAAGCAAAATAGTGCTAAAAACTTTCTTTGTTTTGATTAGTAGTGACTATATTTTGATGTGTTTTTCTGTTATGGCTTCGTTTTGGGCAAAATATTGACAGACCATGAAAGGCGATGAGCGATTTTTTGCAAGTTTTCTCTGTATATTAAACGTATACAAGTAGGAGTTACTTTGTTCGGAACTGTCTTTATGAAGGGTGGCAGAACACATGTTTTCCGGCTCTGAATGGAAGCTGGTATTATTGCGGTAGCTGTAGTATACTATTCTAAACTTATCTACTTTGTTTTACAATTAGTTGTCGGATAAATAACAAGTTACTTATAGTAAAAGTGTTGATTGATAAATAATTAACGCCGGAAAATAAGCTGGTCTTGGGGTCTCAGATTTATCAGCTATTTTCGCGGTGAATAACCTCCCAACGCTAAAATTTTATGAAATTATTTCTACGGTTGATTGCAGGCCTTCTGCTTCTTCACCATTCTTCCTACAGTCAAAATGCCATTCAGTATCAACTGGACGCATTTGTTGGCAAAACCGGAGCCGTTCCCACAATTGATAAAGCTACATCTTCTGTCAGTTTTCTAAGATTTCCGGCAGGAAGTGCCCTGAAGGTAGACGGCGGAACAGCTTCTGATAAGGCAGTCAATTTTATGCGCCAGAACGCCGGGATGTTTGCTTTGGGTACCGGTAAAGATTTGTATGAGGTTAAAGAGAGTAAACTCGATAATTATGGAATGGAGCATGTCGCTCTGCAGCAATATTTCAATGGTGTTCCTGTGTTTGATGGGGTGATGAAATTCCATTTCAATAAGGATCTTGCTCTCTCCTCCATGAATGGGAATGTGATTGCCGTCAGTAAACTGAATACACTTCCGTCTGTCAAGAAGGAAATTGCGGAAGCTGTTGCTCTAAAACTCGTGGAATCTCAGAAAACAACAGATTTTAAACATGCTCCGAAAGCACCCTTGAAAGTAGTTAAGAACACACTTTACGTTTTTCAGAAAGGGTTGGCGCAAGGCTACAATGGCGAAAAATACCTTGTATATGAAATTGAAGTAAGCAATGACGACAATGTACGTGAATTTCTGTACATCGATGCGCATACGAATACGCTGGTAGAACAGTTTGCAGGAATGCACGACGCGCTCGACCGTAAATTATACACTTATCCTCCGGGATCAACCATAAACACACAGCCGACACTTTCCTGGAGTGAAGGGAATGTTTTTCCGGGAGCGCTGGATAAATGGCAACAATCCGAGGTGGAGTCGGCAGGACAGATTTATAACCTGTTCAAAAATGCATTTAAGCGTACCTCTTATGACGGCGCGGATGCCACGATGATCACTACCCACAATAATCCATCAATCAACTGTCCCAATGCCAACTGGAACGGAGTCTCGGCTAATTATTGTGTAGGTATTGCCACCGATGATATTGTAGCACATGAGTGGGCCCATGCGTATACCGAGCGTACCAGTGGTTTGATTTATGCCTGGCAGGCGGGCGCTCTGAATGAGGCCTATTCGGATATATGGGGTGAA
>DASYHR010000942.1:0-2909 GCA_035998385.1 Dyadobacter sp.
AGACCTTTCAGTGTTGCAACAGGAATGCCTCTCGAAGCAGATACCTTCGCCAGGTAATGGTCATTGATAGCCGTAATAAGTTCCAGAGATTGTTTTTTGCTCGCTTCACTCATATCCTTGCGTGCAAACATTTCAATTGCACTTTTGAATTCTCCTACACGGAAAATTTCAGGCTTCACTCCTAATTTGTCAAATGTTCCTTTGAAGAAACTGTATTCAGCAGACAAACCATTCCACTCCATCCCGCCAGCAGGATTGAGGTATATCTTATCGGCAGCAGAAGCAATGTAGTAGCCTTTTTCAGAGAACATTTCTCCGTAGGTAACGACAAACTTTTTAGATTTTTTGAATTCGAGCAGCTGGTTACGGATTTCTTCGAGTGTCGCCCATCCTGCCTGCGGACTTTCTACTTTGAGAAAAATACCTTTAATCTTATCATCTTTCTGAGCACTTTTTAGCGCGTCAGTAATGTCTTTCAATCCAACTGTATTTTCATTTCCGGAGAACGGTCCGCCGATTCCTGCGAACGGATTTTCTATACCTACTTCCTGAATAGGTTTATTAAGGTCCAGCTTTAGTACGGATTTTTCAGACACCACAACTTTATCGTCGGATGAGAACATTGCCCCAATTCCGGCGACCACAAATATGGATACGATGAAAAAGAGAAAGAGCCCGACGATCGTGGCAAGTACATATTTGAGGAATTGTAACATTGATGTAATCCGTTGATTTGGTTGTTCTGTAATATCTTGTCAACAAAATTAATCATTAAACATAGCAGTTGGGTATACAATTAATGTCAAAAGGTATTTTCACAGTATTAAGTGGTCAAATATGTTTTCAAGTATATTTGTATCCATCGTGATTACTCAACCTGTTCCACTATCCTTTTATTTAAATAGCTATGATAAAAACTCTGATTCTTGTTCGTCATGCAACGGCTGAGGAAGACAATTTTCGTATAAAAGATTTTGAAAGACAACTGGTTAGCAAAGGCTTGTCGGAAGCTGCGCTGATGGGGAAGTGGTTTCGCCAGAACGCCATCGATCCCGACCGGTTCATTACCAGTACTGCAGCCCGTGCATACAAAACTGCTGAGGTTGTTGCAGATCAGCTACATGTCGATATATCTGGAATTGTGTTGGAGGGATCGTTGTATAATGGAGGACCAAAGGCATATCTGAGTGCAGTGAATGACACGCCAAAAGATACATCCGTACTCGTTTTATTCGGGCATAATCCGGACATAACTTACTTCGGGGAATATCTGTCAGGTAAAGATCTCGGTTCTATGAAAAAGGGTAGTGCTGTAATTCTCAATTTCCAGAATCTGGAATGGGATGAAATTTCAGCCAAAACAGGTGTGTTTGTGTCTTATACCACACCCAAAGATGTAATTAAAGAACAAGGAGAGAATGAGTAACCCAAATAAAAGTCGTAAGATCTTCATCGCAGTACTGATCGCATTCGTATCGCTGTTTCTATACATCAGTTACGATATGTCCAGCCGTACCACAGCACCCTGGAACAAACCGAAGCAACTCAAACGCGCTATGCCGGGAGCATTGCCGGATTCTGATTCGTTGAAGCTGGATTCGCTACTGGAAGAAGTGAAGTGAAGTTTTAGACAACCGGTAGTATTTCGATGCGCTGCACCTCAGACTTGCTATGGATGATTACCTCTACCAATATTTCGATGCGACGTACCTTGCATTTGAATGTACAGCGCATCGAAATATTGGTAGAAAAGTAATCATAGATGTAATCTAACAGTTACAGCGCACCGGAATAACTCCTTCTGATTACAGATCATATCCGACCACACAAATTTATCCTCTTGGATGAAACTCCGTAATGATCTGGCGCAGATACTCGCGATCCAGATGGGTGTAGATTTCAGTAGTCGTAATCGATTCGTGGCCAAGCATTTCTTGTACAGCTCTCAAGCTTGCGCCTCCTTCTACAAGGTGTGTTGCAAATGAATGCCTGAATGTATGGGGACTTACTTTTTTATGAATTCCGGCTTTTTCGGCTGCGTCTTTGATAATCAGAAAAATCATCACACGCGTCAGTTGCTTTCCTCTGCGGTTTAGAAATACAATATCCTCACTGCCTTTCTGAACAGGCATGTCACGTCTCACATGTTCGAGATACAAATTGATATGTTTGATCGCATCCTGACCGATCGGGACAAGCCTCATTTTATCTCCTTTTCCCAATACACGTATAAAGCCGATGTCAAAGTGGCAGTTGGTAAGCTGCAGATCTACCAGTTCGGTTACGCGCAAACCTGTACTATAAAGTGTTTCTACAATGGCTCTGTTTCGTATACCTTCCGGTGTGGAATGGTCGATCACCTCTATAATCTGCTCAATATCCTCGTACGAGAGCACATCCGGAAGTTTTCGCGGAAGGCGTGGCGAATCGATTAATTCGGTCGGATCTTCCTGAATTTCATTTTCCAACAGCATATAGCGGTAAAAGGCTTTTATGCCGGAAAGCATTCTGGCCTGGGTGTGTGCTGCCAGCCCGAGTTCTGAGATGTATTTCAAAAACCCCAGCAAATGCTCTTCCTTCACTTCCTTAGGTGTTACGTTGGTTTTGCTTAGTTCAAAATATTCGACAAGCTTTTCCATATCACGGATATACGCCTGAATAGAATTGTCAGAAAATGACCTTTCCAGCCGCAGATAGTTTCTGAAATGTTTGATGTAGCTTTGCCACATGATGGGAAGAATTGCCGGTTGATGGAACTGCAATATTATACAGTAAATGCCAATCCGGCCTCATCTGCTGAATTTACAAGCCTATAAAAAGTAGCGGAGATGAAAAAAATATTAATTCTGAATGGTCCCAACCTCAATCTGTTGGGAAAAAGAGAACCTGGCGTCTACGGAAATGAGTCG
>DASYHR010000952.1:0-3875 GCA_035998385.1 Dyadobacter sp.
ATGAAAACCTGACTCTGAAAAGTCTTGAGTTAGGATTTGGTGTATCGGCAGATATGTTTCCGTTAGGAGCTGAGTCGGAGCTTGTAGCTGTTATTTCTTTTCACGAGCCTGACGGTGTCAGGGCCGTACGCGTTGCTTTTCCGGAACTTTCAGAATTTATTCAAAGCCGAACCACCAACCGGGGATTTGGCAACGCCCAGCCATTAACCGAATTGGATGTTGAGAAATTACAATCAATTCAAAAGGACAATAGCGAAAGAGGGCTGACGATTATTACTGACCGTGAGCAACTTGGGAGAATGGGATCGGTGGCTGGTGAATGTGACCTGATATCCATGCTTAACGAACATGGACACTTTGATTTTTTTGAACGAAATATACGCTGGACTCCCACCGACTATGGGGCAACCCACGATGGAGTTCCGTTGCAACCTGCTCAAACTCCACCTGGCATTTTCGCAGCTTTGTCGGTACTGAGAGATCAGAAAGTAGCAGCTGCACTGCGCAAAGTAGGTGGAGGAAATGCAGTGATACAGGCTACCGCGCAATCTGTCCTGTCCGCATCCTGCGTAGGGCTTATTTGGATTGATAAACACTCCGAAGAGAACTTTTTTCATGCCGGAAGTCACATGCAAAAACTATGGTTGACGGCCACACAACTTGGCTACACCCTGCAACCGGTCTTTTCTCCGGTATTCCTGTTTTTAAGACTGGAGTCAGGCGAAGGACTTGATGCGGAAGAGAAGGAGAAGTTATCGAATTTAAAGGAGATTTTTAGAAGTATTACTAAATTAGAGGGCGACAGGAAAGAAGTTTTTTTATTTAAATTATCCAGAACTGAAATGCAGGTTATTCCTACGAAACGTCTTCCGTTGAGTGAAATTTTATTCCTGTAAAATAGAAATATCTAATGGTAGCAAAAATCAGAGCTTACAAATCTCCTGATGATATTGAAACCAGCCTGAGATATATTGAGGGACACAGGAAAGTGCTGGAATCTTATGGAGTAAAAAAGGTAACCTCTGCAAATCATAACTGGCTTTATGATGACCAGACTTACGTCGTTATTGTTGAGTCAGAAGACGGAGACAGGATATTTGGGGGGACCAGAGTTCAGATCCGCTCTGAGGATCTGAAAATGCCGATGGAGGATGCGATAGCGAAAATTGACAGTAATATTTATGGTTACATGGACAATTATCAAAACAAAACGCTGGCAGAATTTTGTGGTCTTTTTAATTCAAAAGAAGTAGCAGGATATGGAATAGGAAGTATATTTTTAGGCCGAATAGCCATTGCAATTGCCGCCAATCTCGGGGTGGACCATATGATGGGGCTTTGCTCACCCGCAACGTTAAGAAACAGCTTGCGTGTAGGTTTTGAGATACTGAGGGACCTGGGTAACAACGGAACATTTTATTATCCACGCGAAAGTCTGATTGCGACAGCATTGGTTATTAAAGATGTAGTAAATTTGCCTAATGCCACAGTAGAAGAAAGAGAGCGAATCCTTAATTTACGGCACAATCCGAATCAATTTGCAGTAGAAAAAGGACCCAAGGGAGAACTGGATATTATTTATGATACAAAGATTTAGGCATTTATCGGGACTATTCCTGTTCGTTTTTCTGCTTGGCATCTCTTTCCTGACTCATGGAAATCAGATACAATTCGCCGGTCAGGACGTCATTATAGGGAAATACCTCGAAATTGCTGAAGATCCTACAAACCAGATTACGTTTGAAAACGTAACCAAACTTGATTTCACTGAGAGTAAAGAGAGTGCTCCTAATTTTGGATTCAGTAACTCTACATGGTGGATCCGCTTCACGGTACAAAACAATACCAAATCCCGGAACATGTATCTGGAGCTTGGCTATCCGATGATCCATGATATCGAATTGTATGATATTGATGAGCCGGGACATTCACAAAAAATTCTAAAATCTGACTCCTTCGACAAACGTGTAACACGTTACCAGAATCCGGCTTTCCTTATTTCGGTTCCCGTCGGAGAAAGCGCTACCTACTACGTCAAAATCAGAGAACATACCCAAATCTTTCTACCGCTGTTTTTACGAAGCCAAAGTGGATTTCTTTCTACTGTATTGACAGGGGAAATACTCATGGGGATTTACATAGGGATCCTGCTCGTAATGTTGTTTTACAATCTATTTCTGTTTTTTTCGATAAAGGAAAAAAGCTATCTCTTTTACGTACTGTATATCCTGTTTATCGGCCTTACCCAATTGGCGCTTACAGGCTATGGATTTAAATTATTGTGGTCTGACCAGCCGGAATTCAACTCCTTCTCCCCTACCTTCTTTTCGGCAGTATCGGGTTTATTTGCGATACTTTTTTTCCAGAATTTCCTGTCGACAAGCATCAGAACACCTACCCTTCACCAGGGACTGTATCTTGTCATAGCCAGTTACTTTCTTTCTGTTGTTTTTAAGCTAGCTGGCAATGAATCTGTCAGCTTTATGCTTACCAACGTATCGGGTATTGCATCAATCGCTCTCGCTCTTACGATCTCAGCTATCATCCTGAAAAAAGGCTATCGACCCGCCAGGTATTTTCTAATAGCATGGTCTGTGTTTTTTCTTGGTCTCGCGCTTTTCGTACTGCGCAATCTGAATATTCTTCCCTTCAATACCTTCACCAACTACACGATGCAGGCTGGTACTGCCATCGAAGTGATTTTACTATCATTTGCCCTCGCCGATCGGATCAATATTCTAAAAAGAGAGAAAGAGTTATCGCAGGAACAGGCGCTACTCATATCTTTGGAAAACGAACGGATTATCACGCAACAAAATGTGGTACTTGAAAAAAACGTTAAGGAAAGAACGAAAGAACTTCTCAAGTCCAATACGGAGTTGATCGACACGCTAAACAGGTTGAAAGACACACAAACGCAGTTAATTGAATCCGAAAAAATGGCGTCCCTGGGTCAGCTAACTGCTGGTATTGCACACGAGATTAACAACCCGATTAACTTTGTAAGCTCAAATATCCGGCCTCTCAGAAGGGATATAAGCGAGCTGGTTATGATTTTGGATGCATATGAAAAAATGTTACCTCCCGGGACAAATACCGTCACAGAAGAGCAATTGCAGGAAATTGAGGATCTGAAAGAAGAGCTTGATCCTGAGTATCTGAAGTCGGAGCTTAATACTCTTGTGAAAGGCATTGAAGACGGGGCTCATCGCACGGTGGAGATTGTGAAGGGATTGAAATTGTTTGCCCGTGTAGATGATACAGATCTTAATATGGTAAACATCAATGAAGGAATTGAATCTACGCTGATTATCCTCAATTACCAGATCGGAACGAGACTTAATATGGTTGTGGATTTGGATAGTATACCTAACGTGGAAGGTTTTGGTGGAAAACTGAATCAGGTGTTCATGAATATTATCACCAATTCTGTTCATGTTTTACAAAATGACGCCACACATACTGATCCTACGATTTGGATAAAAACCAGCATGAGTGGCCCGGATCACGTTACAATTTCAATAAAAGATAACGGCTCAGGAATGACTCCTGAGGTGAAGGCCAAAATATTTGAACCCTTCTTTACTACGAAACCGGTAGGTGAAGGAACAGGACTTGGCTTGTCCATTGTATTTAAAATTGTCGAAGTCCATCACGGAACAATTCACGTCAATACAGCACCCGGCGAAGGAACTGAGTTTGTGATAACCCTTCCTATTATTAAGAAAAAGCACCCTATCCCTACGATCGATGACTGATAAACCGATAAGAATACTCTATATAGACGATGAAGAGCATAATCTTCAATCCTTTAAAGCTAGTTTCAGAAGGCAGTGGGACATTACCACAACGCTTTCGGTACTAGAGGCAGAAGA